>NZ_JALNUM010000269.1:0-747 GCF_026540795.1 Methylobacterium sp. GC_Met_2 | reverse complement strand
TTATACCGCCACGGTCGGCAACGGCCTGTCGGCCACGATCTCGATCGAAGACCCGGTCTTCCGCCGCACCCCGATCTTCTCGCCGACCAACATCTCCGCGACGGTCAACACCGGCGCCGTTTCGAACTTCGGTGTGACCAACCAGCCGACCCCGGTCTTCGTCGGCCCGGGCCGGTATGGCAACGTCGACAGCATCGAGCGCTCGCGCCTGCCCGACTTCGTCGGCGTCGTGCGCCTCGATCAGGCCTGGGGCTCGGCTCAGCTCTCGGCCGCCACCCACGAGCTGAACGTCGGCAACCTCTCCACCGCCGCCAGCACCGGCACCGGTCCGATCGTCGTCCCGGCCCATACGAGCAACGTTCAGGCTTGGGCGGTGCAGGGCGGCCTGAAGATCAACACGCCGTTCATCGCCCCGGGCGACGCCCTGTACCTGCAGGGTGCCTACGGCGACGGCGCGCAGCTCTACACCGGCTACTCCGCCTACACCGGCTCGTACACCCAGAGCACCACGACCATCCAGGGTCAGAAGTTCGCCCAGTACTTCTCGGACGCGACCATCAACCCGTTCACCGGCCAGCTGCAGACCTCGCAGAGCTTCACGGCGGTCGCGTCGTACCTGCACTACTGGACGCCGGAATGGCGCTCGGCCTTCTTCGGCTCCTACGGCGAGCAGAGCTTCTCGCAGGGCGCGCGCCTCGCCCAGGGCGCGATCTACAACCTCGTGAGCGGCTTGGCCGGCAGCAACCC
>NZ_JALNUM010000268.1:0-800 GCF_026540795.1 Methylobacterium sp. GC_Met_2 | reverse complement strand
CCTCAAATTTTTGCATGCTCATTCCCTTCTGCAATCCGAGTTCATCATATAGAATAAAAATCGGTCTTATAATTGCCAAACTATAATGCTCCAACGGCTGGAAATGATTGGCAGAAAGATCAGCCATGCCTGGTAGTAACGTGAATCTTGTTATAGCCGGCGACAGCATTGGAGCCGGCAGCATCAGCGGTGCGGATCCGTGGCATGACCTCGATCTAGGTGGGACGTACACAGTCAAGAACCATTCGTTCGCCGGAGCCTATATAGGCCAGCAAGCTGGGCTGAACGAGAGCGCTGTGCTGAAGGACTTCGATCCAAATTCCGGCACCAATTGGCTGGTTGTTCAGGCCGGAACCAACGACTTGGCGCAGGGCGCAACGGCTTCTGTCTTGTACACCGGGGTCCAGAAACTGGTCCAAGACGGACATGCGCAAGGCTTCAAGGTTGCCGTTGCCACCGTGCTGCCGCGGAGCGACGCTGTGTTTGCTTGGTCGAGCGCTGACGAAAGTGCTCGGCTTGCGTACAACGACACGGTGAGGGCCAACTCCGCTGGCGCTGACGCGATCGCCGACATCGCCGCGAGCCCGATCATGGGCAGTGCTGCCGCGCCTGCTAATGCGGCTCTTTACCTCGACGGGCTGCATCCGACGGCATCGGCGGTCCAGGCCTATCTCGAGCCCATCTATGCCGCTGTCTTCTCGTCCAGTGCCTCGTCGGTTCCTGCATCTCAGCCGAGCGAAGCTCCCGCTCCAGTCTCCTCGACGCACTCCGATACCACGCCCGCCGCTGGGAACGCGCCA
>NZ_JALNUM010000267.1:0-816 GCF_026540795.1 Methylobacterium sp. GC_Met_2 | reverse complement strand
GACCCTTCTGAGACGCTCGGAACGTCGGCTTCAAGGCTGTCCGCTTCTAAAGTTTGTCGTGTAGTTTTGACGGCAATCCTGCATCATCCCTGTGTGGCCCGAAGAGGTCAGCGGCTTTCCCCGCCGCCCAGAACAATCCCAGGAGAAACGCTGTGGCGGAAAACGAACATGCAGCGGTCAGCCGCTACCCAGTGCCCTCGATTAAGGACATGCCCGAGGACATCCGGGCGCGCATCCTGGCAGTTCAGGAGAAGTCCGGCTTCGTGCCCAACGTGTTCCTTATGTTGGCCTATCGCCCTGATGAGTTCCGGGCGTTCATGGCCTACCACGACGCCCTGATGGACAAGGACGGCGGCCTGACCAAGGCCGAGCGAGAGATGATCATCGTCGCGACGTCGGCCGTCAACCAGTGCCAGTATTGCGTGGTGGCCCACGGGGCGATCCTACGCATTCGCGCCAAGAACCCCTTACTGGCTGATCAGGTTGCGGGAAACTTCCGTAAGGCGGACATTACTCCGCGCCAAAAGGTGATGATCGAGTTCGCCATGAAGGTCTCGCAACACGGGCATCTGGTCTGCGAGGCCGACAGCGTGGCGTTGCGTGAGCACGGGTTCAGTGACGACGACATCTGGGACATGGCCGCTATCTCCGCATTCTTCGGCATGTCCAACCGATTGGCCAACTTCACCAGCCTCCGGCCGAATCCGCAGTTCTACATGCTAGGTCGCCAGTAGAATAACTACTCTTACGGCTCCCTGAGAGCCATCCGGACAGCTGACACATGCGCAAGACAGAATGTCTGCTTCCGGGTGGCAG
>NZ_JALNUM010000266.1:0-853 GCF_026540795.1 Methylobacterium sp. GC_Met_2 | reverse complement strand
TAGAGGCTGTTATGAACTGGCTGCGAGTAGAGCAGCCTTTTTAAGCATGAGGCAGACGAAGGCGACGCTGTGCAGGTCTGCCAGCGTGCTGGCGTATCGCTCGTAGTCTTTGACGAGCCGGCGGAAGCGGGTGGCCCAGGCGAAGGAACGCTCCACGACCCAGCGCCGGGGCAGCAGCACAAAGCCGCGCTTGGCCTCGGGCAGCTTCACGACCTCCAGTTCGATGCCGTGCCGGCGCGCAGCCGCGGCCGGCTTCTCGCCGGTGTAGCCCTGATCGACGAAGGCGACCTCGACGCTGTCGTCGGTGGCTGCCTGCACGGCCTTGGCCAGACGCTCGACCTGGGCACGGTCATCGGCGCTGGCCGGCGTGACGTGCAGGGTCAGAAGATGACCGAGCGTGTCCACCGCCATGTGCAGCTTCGAGCCCTGCTTGCGCTTGGCTCCGTCGTAGCCGGCTCGCTCGCCGCTCTCGGGCGTCGCCCGCAGCGTCCGGCTGTCGAGTATGGCCGCGGACGGCTCAGCCTTGCGCCCGGCCGCTAGGCGCGAAGATCCTCGGCCAGTTGCTCGAAACAGCCCGCCGACAGCCAGCGTTGCGCCTGCTGGTAGACGGCTGCCCACGGCGGCAGGTCGTGGGGCATCCAGCGCCACGGGGCGCCGGTCTTCACCACGTAGCGCAACCCGTTGAACACCTCTCGCAACGGGTGCGCGCGCTGGCCCGCATCCGCGCGCACCAGCGTCAGATACGGGGCGACCAATGCCCATTCGTCGTCGGACACATCGGACGGGTAGGCTTTCCGCGACTGGCTCATGATCCATCATCTGAGCCGCCCAGCCGACAAGTCCATAACAGCCT
>NZ_JALNUM010000265.1:0-886 GCF_026540795.1 Methylobacterium sp. GC_Met_2 | reverse complement strand
GCCGTCGCTGCAGCCCTTGATGACCGCGCCTACCGGGCGGTGATCAACACCGCTGCCTACACGGCGGTCGACAAGGCCGAGTCCGAGGTGGTCGCGGCCTGGCGCCTCAACGCGCTCGCCCCGGCGATTCTCGCGGCGGCGACGGCCGCGAGAAACATCCCGCTCGTCCACGTCTCGACCGACTACGTCTTCGCCGGCACCAAGCCGGAGGGCGCCTACCGGCCCGACGATCCGATCGACCCGCAGAGCGTCTACGGGGCCAGCAAAGCCGCAGGCGAGCTCGCCGTGCGCACCGGCAACCCGCGCCACGCGATCGTGCGGACCGCCTGGGTGGTGAGCCCGCACCGGGGCAACTTCGTCAAGACGATGCTGCGGCTTTCCGCCGAGCGCGATGCCCTGACCGTCGTCGACGACCAGCACGGCTGCCCGACCTCGGCCGCCGATCTCGCCGCAGCGCTCGCGGCGATCGCGAAGCACCTCGCGTTCGACGGGGCTGCGCCCACCGGCACGTTCCACTGCGTGAATGCGGGCGACACCACGTGGTGCGGATTCGCCAAGGCGATCGTGGCGGGCTCGGCCCGGCGCGGCGGCCGCTCCATCCCGGTCAACGGCATCCCGACCTCCGCCTATCCGACCCCGGCCCGGCGCCCGGCCAATTCGCGCCTGTCCACGGCCAGCCTCACCGAGGCGTACGGCTTTCAGCCCCGCCCCTGGCAGGCGGCGCTCGACGACATCCTGGATCGGCTCATCGGGCCGGTTTCAGAGGGAGTATCCAAGCCATGAAGGGCATCGTCCTGGCCGGCGGATCCGGCACGCGCCTGCACCCGGCCACGCTGTCGATCAACAAGCAGCTCCTGCCGGTCTACGACAAGCCGATGATCTACTA
>NZ_JALNUM010000264.1:0-898 GCF_026540795.1 Methylobacterium sp. GC_Met_2 | reverse complement strand
AGCATCGAGGACAAAGTGAAGGGCCTCGGGTTCGGCGCCGACGATTACCTGACCAAGCCGTTCCACAAGGACGAGCTGATCGCGCGCATCCACGCCATCGTGCGTCGCTCGAAGGGCCACGCCCAGTCGATCATCACCATCGAGGACCTCGTAGTCGACCTCGACGAGAAGATGGCTTCGATCGAGGGCAAACGTGTCCCCCTGACGACGAAGGAGTACCAGTTGCTGGAGCTCCTCGCCCTCCGGAAGGGTTCGACGATCACGAAGGAGATGTTCCTCAACCACCTCTACGGTGGCTTGGACGAGCCCGAGCTGAAGATCATCGACGTGTTCATCTGCAAGCTGCGTAAGAAGCTCGCTACTGCGAGCCAGGGCAAGAACTACATCGAGACCGTCTGGGGACGCGGCTACGTGATGCGAGACGGCATCGTCGAAATGCGAGCGATGGCGGGTTAGAGTTCTCTAAATCGACAAACAAAATCTTTAGCCCGTGTTGATTTCTGATGTTCGTCGGTACACACGTCCTGCTTCGCTTGAGCAGGTGCGCCGTGAACGAGAACGCAGAGACCATCGAGACTGCTGCCGCGGATCATATCGAATTCACGGCCGAGATTGTCTCAGCCTACGTTTCCAACAACCCAGTGCGTCCCGCCGATATGGCTGAGTTGATCGCCAGCACGCATGCTGCGCTCACTGGGCTCAACCAGAGTGGTAGACCCGCTGCTCCTGCGGCAGAGAAGCTTACCCCCGCTCAAATCCGCAAGTCGGTCACGCCCGACGCCATCATCAGCTTCATCGACGGCAAGCCGTACAAGACGCTCAAGCGTCATCTGAACGGCGCCGGCATGACGATCGAGCAGTACCGCGAGCGGTTCGGCCTGCCGCGGGACTATCCCTC
>NZ_JALNUM010000263.1:0-950 GCF_026540795.1 Methylobacterium sp. GC_Met_2 | reverse complement strand
CGGGCACGGCCAGCCCCATATGGGTGTAGGCGTGCCGGGTCAGAACCCGCCCTCGGGGGGTGCGCTGCACGAAGCCGCGCTGGATCAGGTACGGCTCGATGATGTCCTCGATCGCGTCCCGCGGCTCCGACAACGCCGCCCCGATCGTCTCGATCCCCACAGGCCCGCCCCCGAACGAGCGCGCGATCAGGCTCAGGTACTTGCGGTCCATCACGTCGAGACCCGCCTCGTCGACGTCGAGCAGCTTCAGCGCGCGGTCGGCGATCGCCCGCGTCACCGTCCCGGCCTCCGCCACGATCGCGAAGTCCCGCACCCGCCGCAGCAGACGCCCCGCGATCCGCGGCGTGCCGCGCGCCCGCCTTGCGATCTCGTTGGCGCCCTCCGCCGACATGCCGATCCCCAGCACCCGCGCCCCGCGGGCCACGATCTGCTCCAGCTCGTCGATCTCGTAGAATTCCAACCGGATCGGGATGCCGAACCGATCGCGCAGCGGCGTGGTCAGCAGGCCCGCGCGCGTGGTGGCGCCGACCAGGGTGAACTTGGGCAGCTCGATCTTGACCGAGCGCGCCGCCGGCCCCTCGCCGATGATCAGGTCGAGCTGGTAATCCTCCATGGCCGGGTAGAGGATCTCCTCGACCGCCGGGTTGAGCCGGTGGATCTCGTCGATGAACAGGACATCGCGCTCGTCGAGATTGGTGAGCTGGGCGGCGAGATCGCCGGCCTTGGCGATGACCGGCCCGGAGGTGGAGCGGAAGTTCACCCCGAGTTCGCGGGCGACGATCTGGGCGAGCGTCGTCTTGCCGAGCCCGGGCGGCCCGACGAACAGCACGTGGTCGAGCGCCTGCCCGGTCTTGCGGGCGGCCTCGATGAAGATCTGCATGTTGGCCCGGGCCGCGCGCTGGCCGATGAACTCGGACAGGATCAGCGGACGGATCGTCTGGTCGACGTCC
>NZ_JALNUM010000262.1:0-984 GCF_026540795.1 Methylobacterium sp. GC_Met_2 | reverse complement strand
AGTTGCTGCACTCGTCGGCCGTGAACCGAGTGAAGGCCTGCCGGATGGTGTGCCACAGGTCGGGGACAGTGCGGGCCGCCGCAGTTCGGAGCAGGCACTTCAACTTGGCGAAGATCTGCTCGATCGGATTGAAGTCCGGGCTGTAGGGCGGGAGGTAGAGCAGCCTCGCCCCCGCGGCCTCGATGGCCTCGCGCACACCTGCCACCTTGTGAGCCTGCAGGTTGTCGAGGATGACGGTGTCGCCGGGCTTGAGCACGGGCACGAGTGTGCCGATGACGTAGGCCCGGAAGCGTGTGCCATTGGTGGCTCCATCGAACAGGGCGGTGGCACACAGGCCATCGCTGCGCAGCGCGGCGGTGACGGTGGTAGTCTTGTAATGCCCGTGCGGGACGGCGAGGCGGCAGCGCTCGCCCCGCGGGGCCCGACCGTAGCGGCGCGCCATGTTGGTGGCCGCGGCGGTCTCGTCGAGGAAGACCAGTCTGTCGGGATCGAGGGCGTCCTGGTTCTCGAACCAAGCCTCGCGGGCCGCCCTTACGTCCTCGCGTGCCTGCTCGGCGGCGTGGATCGCCCCTTTTTACGGGTGATGTCATGCCGGGCGAAGAAGCGGGACAGACTGCTCGTGCTGGTCCGCACGCCCTGCTCGGCCAGGTCGTCGCGCAACTCGTGCAGGAAGATCGCGGGCCGCGCCTCGTAAGTCGTTAGGATCAGTTCGGCCTTTGCCTCGATCCGATGCGAGGCGTGATCGCCACCCGACGGCTTGGGCGCGAGCTGCCCCTCCCGGCGGAACTGTTCTGACCAGCGGCTGGCACTGGACACGCTGACGCCGAACCGGGCTGCCGCCTGATGACAGGACGCTCCCTCCGACACGGCAGAGACGACACGCTGGCGTAGATCAACGGACAACGGTGAAGGCATCGGCATCCTCCTTCACCCCTCAACGTCTCAGACCCCGAGCCGTCCCAACACGCTCGGGCGCAGCTCTAG
>NZ_JALNUM010000261.1:0-1053 GCF_026540795.1 Methylobacterium sp. GC_Met_2 | reverse complement strand
CTAGAGCGTTTTCGGTTTAATCTGGGTCGTATCCTGCGGCGGCGAAGAAATTGGCGCACTCGTCTGGCGTTACGGTGTCGATGAGCCGTCCGATGGCCGACCATAGCCCTTCGACGGTGCGCTCGGCGGCCTTGCGCAGCAGCGCCTTGAGCTTGGAGAAGGCCATCTCGATCGGGTTGAAGTCCGGCGAGTAGGGCGGGAGGAACAGCAACCGCGCGCCCGCTGCTTCGATGGCCGCGCGCACGGCCGGGCCTTTGTGGCTGCCGAGGTTGTCCATCACGACGATGTCGCCCGGGATGAGTTCGGGCACGAGCACGCGCTCGACGTAGGCCTGGAAGACGTCGCGGTTGATCGGCCCGTCCAGCACGAACGGCGCGGCGATCCCAGACAGGCGCAGGCCCGCCACCAGGGTGGTGGTCTTCCAATGGCCGTGCGGCACGGGTGAGCGCAGCCGCTCGCCGCGCGGTGAGCGCCCGCGGGTGCGGGCCATGTTGGTGGCCGTCCAGGTCTCGTCGAGGAACACCAGGCGGCTGGGATCAAGGTCGGGCTGGCCCTCAAACCACGCCTCGCGGGCGGCCTTCACGTCCGGGCGATCCTGCTCGGTCGCGTGGGCTGTCTTTTTTTGTACGTCAGGCCGCGCGCGTCGAGGAAGCTCCACAGGGTCCCCAGCCCGACCGTGAGCGCGTGTTCCTCCCGCAGGCGGATCCGCATCTCCTGCAGGGTGATGTCGTCCCGCTCGGCGATCAGGCCGCGCAGGAACGCCTCGTGCGGATCGAGCTTGGAGCGGCGCGCCCGCCCTTGCGGTCGAGCCGCCACCGTCCCAGTCGTGGCCAGTGCCGTCATCCAGCGGACCGCCGTTGCGGCACCGACCCCGAAGCGCTTGGCCGCTTGCCGACGCGAGGTCGCACCTGCCGCGTCCACTACCCGCTCACGCAGATCCTGGCTGTAGGGTCGGCCCATGGTCTGCTCCTCATCTGGAGCGCGCAATGAATCAGCCCAACAGCCCGACGTGAACCCCAACTGGCCGATTCAGCCCAAACCGAAAACGCTCTA
>NZ_JALNUM010000260.1:0-1058 GCF_026540795.1 Methylobacterium sp. GC_Met_2 | reverse complement strand
TGCGGGACCGGACCGAGCACGGGCAGCGTGTCCGGGAGTGAGGGGCGGAAACCGAGCCACAGCTGCGGCTCCCCGTGAGTGAGGCCGGGAAAGAGCGCACGCGCGTGCTCGGCCAGGATCCGGGCGCGGGTCTCGTCCGGCGGGGCGTCGAGGCCCGCGAACTCGACCGTTCCGGCCGCGCGCAGGCCCCCTTCCATCGGCGTCACCCCGAAACCGCGCGACTTGTAGCTGATCGTGTAGCGCGGCTCGATCGAGGGCGCGGGCAACATGGCGTGGTAGCCGCGCTCGGTCTCGAGCGGCACGCGCACGCCGAGCGGATCGAGCAGCGCCTTCGACCACGCGCCGCCCGCGACCACGACGTCGGCGGCGACGCGGTTCGCGACGTTGGTCCAGACCGTGAAGCCGCCGCCCTCGCGCGGGATGAGCTTCAGGGCCCGCTCGGCGACGATCGTGCCGCCCTCTCCGCGCAGACGCTCGGCCAGGGCCCCGACGAGCCTGGCTGGGCTGATCGTGTAGCCGTTGCCGGGCACGAGGAGCGCGCGCCGCACGGCGCGGGAGATGCCGGGCACCATCTGCTGCAGGTCGTCGGCCCCGAGCACCTGCGCCTCGATGCCGTGCCGCTCGCGGATCTGCCGCTCGACGCGCGCGCCCGCGCTCTCGCCCTCGCCGTCCCAAACCTGGATCTGGCCGGTGCGCCGGACGAGCTCGCCGAACGCCTGCGGTCCGATCAGGTCCTGCCAGCAGGCGAACGCGTCCTTGTGCAGGGCGCGCAGCGCGTCCGAGATCGCTAGGACGCGCTCGATCCGCCCCTCCTTGATCCAGCGCATCAGCCAGGGCAGCGCGGTGGGCAAGTAGGAGGGGTGGACGACGAGGGGTCCCTTCTTGTCCCGGAGCCAGCCGGGCACCTGGCGCAGCATGCCGGGCATCGCGATCGGCGAGGCCGTGTCGGCGCTGATCATGCCGGCGTTGCCGTAGGAGGCGCCGCCGCCCGGCGGCAGCGGATCGATCACGGTGACATCCCGGCCGGCGCGCCGGAGGTAGAGCGCGGTCGACAGTCC
>NZ_JALNUM010000026.1:0-59854 GCF_026540795.1 Methylobacterium sp. GC_Met_2 | reverse complement strand
CACCGCGGCGAACTACTCGGCGCAGCGCTCGACCCTGGCCAAGAACCTTGGGCTTGGCCAGCAGCGCAAGAAGGCGGCTGCGAAGTCCGTTGAGCCTGCGGAGACGGTCTCCGACAAGCCGAAGCGAGCTGGCAGGCCGCGGAAGGCCAAGGAAGCTGCTAAGGTGTAGGGTACTTGCGGGTGACGGATCCTGCCCAACGCTCGCTGGAGGAGTATGGCGAGGATGACCGGCTGCGACAGATACCTCAAATCGGCTGTGCACCTATAGCCACACCCACGTCTGACTATCAACGCTGGCGAGCATCTGCGGCACAAGGGTCGTTATCGACCCAGGCCTAGCAAGCTAAATATCCGTTGTGGAAGCGCGCTAACTTGTGGAAGCCGGATCGGCTTAGGGTCGGCGTCATCCCGCTGCTCGCGGCTTGGATCTTCCTTTGCACATAGCTCATCGTATTGATCTAGAGCCGTTGTTAGCGCATTGGGATAACCAATCCCATAATCCTGCAGGACATGCAGGGCACCGGCCAGTGCTTCGGCTTCAATCCTGGAGACCGGGCGATCCACGGCACGGGCACGCACGACTTGGTTCGCTAACTCTCCGGTCAGTCGCAAAAGCTTGTCAGCTTGATCCGGAGCGATAACTCTCATTGCGTTTCTGCCTGCTAAATACCCGGAGAATGAGCGTCTGGTTGAGTACTCGGCGTCTACTGCCTGAACATGTTGCGCAGCGCTTGTTCGAGCCGGTCGACAAACTCGACCGCCAAGTCATGGCGCGCTTCGCGAACACCATTCTGACGCTTGCTTCGGGTTCTTACCTTGCCGTCCGAGCCGAGCGACAACGGCTGCTTACGGTCATCTCGACGTCGATCTTCGTCGTCCGACATACGCAACTCCTACACGCGTGATGACCAGTCAGTCTATTGAGCTAAACCCCGCCCGAAACTAGCGCGTCGACTATGCGCTTACTCTCAAGGTGTTCGCTGTAATCTCCTACTGTAGGCCCACGACGACGAACTTCCCGTTCTCGTCCAGCTGTGTGCCCCAGATCATGTGCGAGGCTTGATGCTCGCTCTGATCAAACTTCAGCGGCGTCCCAAGTCCCAGGTCGAAGCTCCCAAGCTCTTCCAGAGCGTCCGCCAGCGTGTCGCCATCGACCTTAGCTCCCGGCGTCGCCGCGATCCGCCGCGTCGCCTCGATCACGATCTTGGCGTTGATGTAGGCCTCCAGCGACACGTAGTCCGGTTGCTCGCCAGGAAAGTACTTGGCCAACAGGGACTTAAAGTTCAGCACTGCCTTCGAGTGGCCTCCCACCGCCGGTGCCACCTGCGTGATCAGTACGCCGGTGCCGAGGTTCGGCCCGGCCATGGCGAGTTCCTCGGCCAGTGCTGTGGCGCCCACCGCCGACACGTCGGTGTAGATCATCTGCGGATAGAACGGCCGGGTGAACTTGATGAACTCGGCCGCTGGCCGGTACAGCGCCGCCATGACGATCGCCTTGGGCTGAGGCCTGCGCGCCCGCAGCGCGGCGACCGCGCCCGCTACGTCGATCGTATTGCGCTTGTAGGTGAGCTTCAGAGGCGGCGGCTCGTAGCGCCCTTGGATCGTGCGCAGCGCCTTGACGACGCCATCGTAGCCAGCCTCTCCAAACGGGTCGTCCTGCGCGAACACCACGATCTCGCGCGGCTTGAGCCCACGCACGTTCACGAGGTAGCGGACGACGGCCTCCGTCTCCTCGGCGTAGCTCGGCCTGTAGTTGAAGACGTATCGGTCCGGCGGAACAGCGCGCACGAGGTTCGAGCCGGTGTAGGCACCGAAGAACAGCAGCTTGTGATCGAGCACCCACGGCAGCACGGCGGCGGCCGTGGGGGTGCCGAAATTGCCGATGAAGCCCACAACGCCGTCTTTCTCGGCCATGTGCTGCACGAGGGCGGGCGTGCGCGCCGGCTCATAGCCGTCGTCAGCCGTGACGAGCTTGAGACGGTAGGTGCCGATACCGCCGCCATCGTTAGCGGCGTTAAAGGCGGTCTCGATGCCGATTGCGAGTTGACGACCGAACTCTTTGTTGGCGCCGGAGAACGGAGCGATCAGGCCGAAGCGCACCTCGCTCTTCAGGGCTGAGGCGCGGCTGTAAGCCTCGCGATGATCAGCACCATTCTGATCAGGGGGTTGGGTTAAAGGCGCTGAGTTTGGCGATGGCGTCCGCGCCTGCGAGCTTGATGTGTCAGGTGCTGGAGCAAAACGTCCAGTTCCTGGTAGTGACGGCTGCGCGCCTGCTGGAGCGGCGGAGCAGATCGTGGCTACGAAGCCCAGCAGAAGCGAGGCGGAGAAGAGGCCAACTATTCCCACCATATCCTCTTCTCCAATGATTTATTGCCGAAGGGATTTGGGAGAACTGGCTACATGCTTTTTACGTAAGTAGATCCACGTGAGCAACGCTACCGTCGCGGCGAGGCCGCCGAGGATCGCGCCACCGAGGAGCAGCATAGGGTTCACATCGCAGGCCGATCTAGCTCCCAATGCAATTATATAGGCGATATCTGCACTATTATTAGGCACATTTGCCTCTTTCCAGAGATTTCAGTTCCGCACTTCCTAGATATTTATAGCAATGGCCGCGCTAATATTTAGGTTTCAGACATATACCGGCATATAGATCGTTTGGCTATCAGCAGGTGATGAAGATACATAAAATTCTAATTGACCAGGGTTCATCCACGGAAGGAACTGTAATGCTCGGGACGGGTTTTAGCTTGTTCAGAAATTCCGTTCTCACCATCTGCCATATTCTCGGTGCTTGGAGAGGCAAATTCCGGGACAGTACTTACACCACGGAGCGAGTTTTGACTTCGATATCCACGGCCCGTTTTGACGTAAGAGGACCTCTTTCGCGCCGAACGGATTAACAGCTTATTTGGCCGGTGAACTTGTAAGGATGAGGTTCTTGTTTTTTTATCGAAACATGTCACGTCAGAAAGCTGTTTGCCTCGGCAATTTAGAGCCTATCAGGTTGGCAAGATCAGCGCCTGTGAGGAACCGCTGGCATAAGATAGTCATCGGCTCTATCTCGATGATGGCCGGTTTCTGTTATTCTTGCCTTATAAACTATAGCTGTAAAGTAATGGGCGATTTTCGACAGGATCAGATCGATGTAGCGCGTGAATTATCTAGATATTTTCAGCCAAGGCTGAAAATCCAAAGCTTGGTGGGGCCATGGCCAGAACGAACCGTGGGTCAAGTGGAAGTGCGGGAGGCGAGCGGCGTACTGCGGTCTCAACCCTTCCAGGGGCTTGCCCCTCTTCCCGCAGATCGATGGACGCATGGACCGGCTCAGGACTAGCGTTTTGCTCGAATGGCGTCACCGCTGCGTACCCGGCAGTAACTTCAGCTTCTGGCGTCCGTTTCGCTACAAGAACCGCTCCGGCTGTGCCCGTTGCAGGCGTCGGCCCGCCGACTGTAACCGAACGGCCTGAGGCGCACCGCAGCAGCCGCGCTGAAGCCACGCGATCAGTGGCGGCTTGTGGGGCAGGCGGGAGAGGTCCATGATCCGGTACCTGCATCCATGCAGTTTCGTACAAGGATGCATCGTGGCGACCGCTCCAGGACTTTCTCGCCGGGCCGAGCGGATTGACCCCGGGGTCGCGGCAGGAGCCGATCCACAGATAAGCCGGATCGTCCAAAGCCCGCAGTTCCAGCAGCTCGTCGCCGAGCGCACCCGGTTCGGCTGGATCCTCACAATCCTGATGCTGGTGGTCTATTTCGGCTTCATCGGCCTGATCGCCTTCGACAAGTCTCTGCTCGCCATAAAGGTCGGGGGCACCGCCTCGCTCGGACTGTTCGCGGGCGTGTTCGTGATCCTGTTCGCCTTTGCGCTCACCGGCATCTACATCGCCCGGGCCAACACGCGCTTCGACGCGCTGAGCGATGAGCTTAGGCGGGATTTTGGCGGATAGCGCTCAGTAATTGCTCACAAGAACCCGCTCCCTGAGTGCCCTTTGAAAGCGTTGGCGCGGCGGATGTAGCCGACGATCGTTCGGGGGTCTCGATGCCCGGATTGATCCATGATCCGGGCGAGATCCGCCCCGCGCTCGGCAGCCGTGGTGATGTAGCCGGCCCGTAGGCTGTGAGCCCCGAAGGTCGAGGCATCGAGCCCCGCAGCCGTGCAGTACCGCTTGATGAGGTCGGCCACGGCCTGGGTCGTCAGGCGGGGCGGCTTACCGCTCCCCGGATCTGGGGACCGCACGTTCCCCGACCGTGAGATCGGCCGGAACACCGGCCCCTCGACGATGCCGGCCGCGTCGAGCCATTCGCGTACCAGGGCGGCCGGGCGAATGAAGCGCCCGTGTGGGATGGCCTTCTCAAGCCCCCTGCCCTCCTGATCGACCTTCGAGCGGCGCACCAGCACCCGTAGGCCTTCCGGGTCATCGCGCAGGTCCTACACGTCGAGCGCCACCAGTTCGGACCGGCGGAACGCGCCCACGAACCCCAGCGCCAGCAGCGCCCGATCGCGCTTGCCCGTCAGAGTGTTGAGCGTCCTCACCAGCAGCATCTGCAGCACGTCCACCGTGGCCGCGGCCTTCTGAGTCTGCGCCGTGCCGATCCGACGCCGGACCCCATTCCTCGTAGCGCGAACGTCCTCGTTGTCGGTCGGGTCAGGTGCCTTCGCCAGCTTGTGGCCGTAGGAGATCGCGGCCAGCCGCCGGCCGACAGTTGATGCGGCTCGGCTCGCCTCGGCCTAATGCGTCAAGAACGCCGCGACTGTCTCGGGTGTCCCCGGTAGGGAGCGAAACCCATACCGATCGCACCACGCCCGAAAGATTTGCACGTCGGACCGATAGGCGCGGACGGTAGAGGCCGCCTTGCTGGCCTGCTGATAAGCGCGGACGATCGCGGCGGCTTCCGCCGGTAGGCCGGGGCTATCGTGAAGATGGAGGATGACGGTCGGCTGGCTCACGTCGTAACTTTCGAGAAACCTTCATCGAAAGTTGCACGCTTGCAGGATCGGGAGTAAGACAACGAGCTAACTTGATAGCAAACAATTTAGACCACGAGCCTGCGATATGACTAGCTTCCGGGTGAGCAGGCTCTATTCGTCGGGGCAGGCGAACGCGGGCTTGAACGCCAATTCCAAGACGTAGGCCGGATGCCGGTCCCACAGCTCGGGATGCGCGGCGATGAACTGCTGCCCCACGGCAACCGCCTGCTCGGTTGAGGCGCCAGGGCTCGGACAGATCTCGCGTGATATCGACATGCGGTCGAACACGGCGATGATGTACCCGGTGCAGAAGTTGGCGCCGAGGAGGGTTCTGCTTTCCCGGCATGTCATGGCAAGCAAGGACGTCGTGACCGTGCTGAGCACGAACGGCTTTTCAGCGAAGGCCGGCGACGAGGACAGCGCCAGCGCGAGGACCGCCGATGGCGGCCCAATTTGCAGCTTGATAGCTCGCAAGCTCGGGAGCGAGATCACTTGCTATGCCGAGCCACAAAATCACGGATGGCTTCCTCGCATATCTCCTGAATGGTTCGCTCCTGCTCGGCGGCGATGACCTTGAGGCGCTTGCGTGTGGCCGGGTCGATCCGTGTCAGGATTTGCACCCGGGCGTCGGCCTTCGCCTTGACGGGTGCTGCTTCCGGCGAGGTAGGGCCCGCAGACGAGGCCGCCGGCTCGGCCGCCGCGGGCGGCTCGCTGATGACGTTGGCAGCCACGGCCGGCGGATCCTTCCGGGCGAACCGGCCGGCGAGGCTGTCGAGGGTAGGGCGGGGCGCCTTGCTCATCGTGCCTTCTTTTCTCGGGCGGCCAACGCCGTTTCGACTTCCTGCCAAAGCGCGGCAACCTCGGCCGCGGCCTTCCCGTCCGGTTCGTGCTCATTGACCGTCGAGCCGGTCAGGATGGCGTGAGACATCGCAACCCGGTTCGCCAGCGCGGTCGCCGCGACGGTCGCCCCCATACTCACCAAAGCGGCGCGCGCCTCCGTGACGATCGCCGGCTCGGCCGATCCGGTTCGAGCCGGGGCATGATTGATGACCGCGAGCGGCGCCTTGCCGACCCGCTGCGCGAGATCCAGCGTCGAGGCAACTGCAGCTAAGTCGAGCGGCCCCGGTCGTGTCGGTACGAGCACGAGATCGGCGGCGCGCATGGCGGCTAGGATGCTGTCCTCGGCGTGTGGTGGTGTGTCGATGATGATCCGTCCGAACCCCTCACGTCGGGCCGCCTCGACAAGCTCGGGCAACTCGCGCGCATCCGCTTCGATCAGCTTTGGATCATCCGGCCCGCGTAGCTGGTGCCACCATGCGAGCGAACGTTGCGGGTCCGTGTCGATCAGCAGGGCAGGGCTATTTGCTTGAGCTGCCAGAACCGACAGATGCATGCTCAGCGTGGTTTTGCCGACGCCGCCTTTTCTAGCTGTGACCGCGATCACCTGCACGTCTGCCCCCATCCGGTGCGATCAAGCTCGGCAGCAATCGAGCACGCGAGCAATCCTGTCAACGAGCCCGCGAGTCCGCCTGATGGCGAGATGCGGCGCTATCTTAATCCCGAGAACGCGGGATTTTAGGCTCTCATGATTCACAGTTCCCAAGCTTATGAGATTGCTTGCTATCAAAATCAAAAGCGGTCAAGCTGGCGTTGTATCCAGCCTTGGCCTATGTCGAGCGCACCAGCCGCGCTGCGGTCGGGATGTGGGAGGCAGAGCCAGCCGTGATGATATGGCCGCCCGGCGCTCTGCGGGCAGCCGCTGATCGGAGGGCTTGCCACATCTGTGGCAGTGCAGCCACAGCTCCCTTCAAACCAGAAGTGTCCGGATGAAACCGTGTTGCTGAGCGTAATAGTTCAGGCATGATCCTGCTCCAGCAAGCCTCCACGATTTGAGAGCCTGCCGGAGCACGCCACCAAGACGCGGGCCCAAACAACAACGAGCGGTTTGACCTGAAAAATCAGGCAGCGCCGCGGTTACGGGTCTCGAAGTTTTGGGGTTGCTGATGAAGTTCCTGAAGAGTTCCCTCCTTGGGTCCGCCGCCGCGTTCGCGGCAGTGGGCGCCGCGCACGCCGCCGACCTGCCGGTCAAGAAGGCCGTGCCGATCGAATACGTCCGCGTCTGTAGCGCCTACGGCGCCGGCTTCTTCTACATCCCCGGTACCGATACCTGCCTGCGCGTCTCGGGCCGCGCCCGGTTCGAGGGCGGTTACCAGACCAGCTATACCCGTCAGGCCGGCGCGGCTGGTGATACGTCGGGCTACCAGGGCCGACTGCGCATCAACCTCGATGCCCGCACCCAGACCGCCTACGGCACCCTGCGCGCCTTCGTGCGCCTCGATGCCGGTGCCCGTACCGGTTACTCCGGCGTCGGCACCTCCGGCACCCAGCAGCGTATCGGCCAGGCCTATGCCGGCATCGGCACCGACAGCTTCGGCCGCGACCAGCAGTACATGAACGTCGACAAGGCGTTCATCCAGTTCGCCGGGCTCACCGCCGGTCGCGCCTCTTCGTTCTTCGACTTCTACGCCCACGATTTCGAGTTCGCCGGCGCGACGGCCGGTTCGGACGTGTTCTCGACCAACCTGCTGGCCTACACCGCCACGGTCGGCAACGGCCTGTCGGCGACGATCTCGATCGAAGACCCGGTCTTCCGCCGCACCCCGATCTTCTCGCCGACCAACATCTCCGCGACGGTCAACACCGGCGCCGTTTCGAACTTCGGCGTGACCAACCAGCCGACCCCGGTCTTCGTCGGCCCCGGCCGTTTCGGTAACATCGACAGCATCGAGCGCTCGCGCCTGCCCGACTTCGTCGGCGTCGTGCGCCTCGATCAGGCCTGGGGCTCGGCCCAGCTCTCGGCCGCCACTCACGAGCTGAACGTCGGCAACCTGTCGACCGCCGCCAGCACCGGCACCGGTCCGATCGTCGCCCCTGCGCATACCCGCAACGTTCAAGGGTTCGCGGTCCAGGGCGGCCTGAAGATCAACACGCCGTTCATCGCCCCGGGCGACGCCCTGTACCTGCAGGGTGCCTACGGCGAGGGCGCGCAGCTCTACACCGGCTACTCCGCCTACACCGGCTCGTACACCCAGAGCACCACGACCATCCAGGGCCAGAAGTTCGCCCAGTACTTCTCGGATGCGACCATCAACCCGTTCACCGGCCAGCTGCAGACCTCGACGAGCTTCACGGCGGTCGCGTCGTACCTGCACTACTGGACGCCGGAATGGCGCTCGGCCTTCTTCGGCTCCTACGGCGAGCAGAGCTTCTCGCAGGGCGCGCGCCTCGCCCAGGGCGCGATCTACAACCTCGTGAGCGGCTTGGCCGGCAGCAACCCATTCGGCTCGAACGCCGTCGGCACGCCCGGTACCCGGTTCTTCAACTTGAGCCAGGCCCTGCGCGACACCTACCAGTTCGTGGCGGGTGGCAGCATCATCTGGTCGCCGGTCAAGGATCTCGATATCGGCGTCGAGGCGTTCTACACCCAGATCGGCCTGAAGAACGGCCGGGCGATCGACCTCGACAAGAGCCCGACCGCCTACGCCAACATCGCCGGCATCAACAACGGCACCTTCGCGGTCCGTACTGCCACGCAGGACTCGGTCTCGCAGGTCCGCTTCCGCGTCCAGCGCGACTTCTAGTTTCCCAGATCGAGACCGGTTGTTCCCAAAGCTTCCTGATCTCGATGTCCCCGTGCAAAGGGACCCAACTAGCCCGGCCGAAAGGCCGGGCTTTTTCGCATCCTATGGGGTGTACCTGGAACGGAGCTACTTTCCGCCGCCGCTGCCGGTCG
The DNA here is from genome assembly GCF_026540795.1 of Methylobacterium sp. GC_Met_2. Lineage (NCBI taxonomy): Bacteria > Pseudomonadati > Pseudomonadota > Alphaproteobacteria > Hyphomicrobiales > Methylobacteriaceae > Methylobacterium > Methylobacterium sp. GC_Met_2. The sequence goes on along the minus strand of NZ_JALNUM010000026.1, from coordinate 51,089 downwards.
AACCGACGCGGGACGGCTGGCCCTCATTGCCAGCAGCTGCGGAGTCGGTCGCGATACCGTCAGCGGCACGTCCGGTCGGCGAATAGGTCGCTGCCGGCGCATCGCCGGTTGAGCCAGGCTGCCGGGTCACGACGCCGGGGGCGCCGGGTGGTACTATGACTGTGGTACCCGTAGGCGTCTCAATGACTGCCTGCGCGAAGACGGGCGAAATGAAAACCGTAGAGATGACGGCAGCGAGGGCAAGCTTGTTCATGCTGGACTCCTGACGGAACATGTGCGGCAGGAAAATCCTGAAGCTTGCGGCAATTCATGTTGCGCGCGATCGATCCAGCAATGCTTTACGTCAACGTTATCTATGTGTGCCGGCGCACTCAAGTTACATTCGGAAACACGGGATTGGCGCTGCTATCTTTTCGTTGTAGGTGCGAAGCGTGGGGTTCTTATGAGGCCGGGCGAGCCATGATGATGTAGCCACCCGGCTGTCAGATGAGTTCAGTTCGTTTTCGCGCCGAGCTCGCCGAGGTGACGCTGTACGATGCGGTGGGTTTCACCGGCGAAAGCCTTGAGGTCTGGGTTTGTCCCAGCCTTGGCCTCCTTAGCGAAGGCGGCCCCGTCCGCGTCGTGAATGGCCTTCATATCCTTGACATAGGCGGAGTCGAAGGCCGCGCCCGACAAGCCTTTCATCCGGTCGAGCCGCCCCTGGAACTCGGTGTTGAGCGTGTCGGGGAGGGGGAGGCCAGCGCCGGTAGCGATGGACTTCAACTTGTCGCCCACGAGGCCATGGTCATGCGCTTCGGTGTTACCCTGGTCCTTGATGTCCTGACGCGCACCCTTGTCCTCGGCGAGCTTGCCTAACTCAACCTCGTACATCCCGCCCTGTGAGACCTTAGCGATGAAAGCCTTATCCTCATCGGAGACGGCCGCGGCTTGAGCGGCCACGAGCCCAGTCAACGACAGGGTTGCAGCAAGGAAGAGGCGAGCGGTCGGTCGGCTGTAGGGCATCGGATGAAACTCCTGTCGCTCGACGCAAACTCACCTGCCATCTGTATGATGCATCACGGTTTGCTGAGCCTGCGCGAGGGGCCAACAGTGCATTGACGTTGCCTAAGCGATCGAGATGCATCCGCAGGCCAAGAAACTCCTAGCCGAGGAGGCGACCAAGCCGGGCCTGCGCCGGACGATGGTGAAGACCGCCATCGTCATGGGCTTCCCGGTGCAGGGATGAACTCGGTCGACAGCGACCCCGTCCTTGACGCCGTCGAAGCGCTGCGGGCCGCCGGCATCGCCGTGGCGCCGGTCGGGGAGGAAATGGACCGGTGGCGTATCGGCGACCTGCTGTCCAGCGATGCGGAGCTTGTGAGGATCGCCATAAGCCGGGGGCTGATGGAGGAGTAGGATGCCCAACGAGGCGCCCAACCTGTTCGGTCCTGTGCTCCCGCTGCGCATCGTGCAGCTGGAGGAAGCCGTGAAGGTGATGGATGCGGGCGACCGGGTCGCGGCCTACATCTACGTCGCGGCCGGGCGGGAGCGGCAGGTCCAGACCAAGCGCCTATCGCCGGCAGAAGGGCTCGCTACGGCCAAGGCGATCGCCCGGGCGCTGACAGACGCGATCGCGCGTGGCTCGCCGTGACCTCCGAGCATGAGGCCTACATCCAAGCGCTGTCGGACGTGCGCTCCTGGCACCGCTGGCAGATCGGTCAGACGCTCGGCGACATGCGGACGGTCCTAGTGCACGAGTCCGCCATCGCTTGGCTCGACGTGCTGATCTCCACCAAGCGGCAGCACGCGGCCGAGGATCAGGCGGAGCGTCAGCTAGCCCGTGTTGCGAACTCCCAGACTGGAATGCCCCAGACCTGACCTGGCTTCGTCCGGTAGCCTGATCCCCGATCGAACACGATCCGAGTTGGCTCCACAGCCACGGCCTTGCTTCCCGAGATCATCAGCGCGCCGCAGAACTCGACTCGCAGCGTCCCGTGCTCCGGGTGGACGGCGAACAATTCCTGCGCTGTCCAGCCGAGCGAATGCGCCTCGGCACCGAGCCGGTCGCAGAAGTCGATAGCGGCCTCACGGATCGGGGCCCAGCGGGCCGGGGTAAGATACCGGCACGGCGAGGCGTGGGGCGAGATGTTCTCGATCGCGCCGTGCCAGATAGCGACGGGGTTCGGGATCAAGGTGGGAGCGAGGCTGGCTGACATCCGGCCGAGCTACGGCAAGAGCCACCGGCAGGCCATGCGGCCAGAAGCGGGATTGCTCGCCAGGAAGCGGCCGGCTCGGCCCCGCCGCCCGATCTGATCACGGGCTGGCGGGGCTCGGTGTCATTCCTCTCGGCCGGGGCCAAACAGCCGGGCGAGCCCAAACGATATGGCTGCCGAACCGATGGTGCAAACTTAGCAGTTGTCGGCGCCAGGCTTCACAGGCTGGCCCTCGGCAGCCTTCTTCGAGCCGTCATCCTTCATGGCCGGGCCGGTGTTGTTCATCGCGCCCTGCCGTTCGCTCCTCGTAGATAGGTTGGTGTGCCCCCACATGATAGACATGATCACCTTCAACCCGAACCCGCACACCCTGCGCGTGACGCCCTCTGCGAAGGAGCCCGGCCGGTTCGACTGGTCGATCACGCGCGATGGTGTCGTCGTGCGTCAGTCGGTTCGATCCTTCGGCTCGGAAGGCGCATCGGAGGCGAATGGCGACGTGGCCTTCCGAGACGTCACGTCCCGATGGCAGAACGCACGGTAAGTCTGACCTCAGAGCGCACGACCCAACTTGAGCGGTCTCTAGCGGTACCCAGCACGTGCTGCTTGATAGTGAAGACCGCCGTGATCATGGGCTTCCCGGTTGATAGATGAGCGAAGACGGCTCGCCCGGACGCCTGCACGCCAGGACGTAGCACAATGCGGTTCGCTGGGATCAGGGAACCACATCAAGGCCGTTCGCGAGCAGGGCCAATTACGATAACTGTTTAGGATAGGGGTGCTGCTTCCTCTGTGGTCACATGAAATCCGGTCAGATTATTGGCGCCAAAAGTGAGTGTCAGCGGTACATCCGCGGCATCGCGACCGTAGGAGATAAGGATCCGACCGATCCGCGAGCTGTTGTTGCGGGGGTCGAAGGTGTGCCAGCGGTCGCCGAGATACACTTCCATCCAGGCCGCGAAATCACCGGGCGCGTGCGGCAAAGGCAGACCGATGTCGCTCACATAGCCGTTGCAGTAGCGCGTTGGGATGTTCAGGCAGCGGCAGAACGTGATCGCCAGATGCGCGTAGTCGCGACAGACACCCCGCTGCTCTTCAAAGACGTCAAAGGCTGTCCGGGTCGCTCGTGCATGCTCGTATCCAAATGTAATCCGATCGTGGACGAAGTCGCAGACCGCCTGCACCCGAGCCCAGCCAGGCGTTACATGTCCAAATAGATCCCAGGCGATGGATGAGAGTCGATCGGTTTCGCAATAGCGGCTGCCGAGGAGAAACAGTAGGCAGTCTGAGGGCAGTTTCTCTACGGTAATCTCTTGAGCATCAAACTCCTGCATATCGCCGCTGCCGTGGTCCCGCACGATCGTGTCGGTCTTCAGCGTAAAGCCGCCGGCTGGTGCAACCATTCGATTGCACCAATTTCCAAAGCTGTCGCGATAGCCTTCTAAGGGAACCGAGGGACGCGTGATCAGATAGTCAGGCCGCTCAAGATCCGAGAAACGGGATGCGTGGACGTTGAGCGTCGCGATGACCGGGGTGGGTTGCGGGAACTCGTAGGTCATCTCGCAGCCGACAAGAATGCGCATGGGCTCCGTCCTGAAAGAGTGGCATCGAGATCAGCGTTGGTGCTGCTGACCCGCAAGCTTCAGACCGCACCAGGCTGTGAGACGGCGATTTCAGGCATAATGATAACGGCCGAAGGGAGCGCATGTGCACCGTCATGCAATAGGTTCGGCTTGCGCACCCTTCGTTGCGTCCCCATTCGCAGCGGCAAAAGCTATCTGCTTAGCGCCCCGGAAAGAAGCCTTTTAGGGGTCATAAAAATGGGGGGCTACCCAGGGGTGCCCCTATTTCCGAATAAAAAGGGGGTCGCTTTTTATGTGACGCCTCACGACGGATCTGTAGTGGGAAAAGTGGCTCCAGCGGTACGCAAAGTCTGAACTAAAGCGTTCAACTGCGCGATAGTGATCGTCGGCTCGCCTGGGGTGCCCTCGGCGCGTGCCACGACACCCAATGGTACCTTGGCACGTCCGGCTAATCTCGCAGGTGACCAGCCGATGGAGATCCGTGCGGCGAGAAGCTGCGGCCCAGTGATCATCTTCCTCGCTCCTCGCGCCGGATAGTGATCGCCTCGGCATAGGGCAGGTTCAGTATCCGCTGCCCGCGAGGCCGGCAGGGAGCACGTATGTCGGGTGAGTGGAACGGTTCACCTAGCGGTCGCTGAGCATCCCCCTACCCACGGCGAATTGGATGACCGCAGCCTCCGTCATGACGAAATCACCCATCTGCCAGTGCTGAAAGCCGTACTTGTCCAGATAGGGCGCCACTATGAGTCCGTCTGTACGTAGGGCTGCTACAGCCTCCAAGATGCCAGCAGGGCGGACGGGTTTGGACCTACTCGCCCGACGGCGCAGCCAAACGAAGATCCGCAAGCGCATGGCGGTGACCTTGACCGGCTGCGAGCCTCTAGCGACCGACGAGCGGGCTCTAGACTGCCAGGGCTGTGACTCGCCTCTGGAATAAAATGCACCTCAAACTCTGCCAGAGGAAGACGAGGGTGCGATGTCGCCGTTAAAGGGCTAAATCCAGTCAGCCCGGCTCGCCGAGGTGGGCAACTTTGTACGCCTTGCACGCTACCGGCAACGTGTTCTGCAACATTGTTCAGAACCACGGGCGGCAGATGGCGTGGCGGGATCATCGAGCAGCCGGAGCTAAATCGTCGCTGCGGTTCGAGTGAGACGTGCACGCGTGCCAAACAAACTCGGACTTGTCCTGGTTCGCCTTGCCGTAGCACCGGCCGATCTGATTGAGCCGCGAGTTCAGCCTGCCGCGGCGATCACACTCGGCCGCAGCAGAGGCGCTCGGAGAGTTGCGGCACGCTTCATCGGCTGCGGTGTAGGCCTTGATGAGCTGCTTTGCGGTCGGCTCGGCCGCCTGCGCCCCGCGGGCAGCGACGACGAGAGCGAGGGCGGCGAGTGCTATGCGCATCCCGGCAAGATAGCCGCCGGGATACCTGCGTCGAGCTATCAGAGTTTAAAGGGCCGGCCCTACGCTATGGCGGGCAACAGCGGGCAGGCATGAGAGGGCGCAGGGTCATTGGCCGTTGAGATACACGTGAGCCCGCACGCATCCTTCCCGGTAGCAGATCATTGGGCCGGCGGCTGTGTGCAGCCAGCAGGGACGCTGTGGCGGATTGCTCAAAGCTGCCTCTTTTTCGACAGCCCACTTGGTCACGAAGGCCGTGGTGCAGTCCCTGCTCGGCACGGCACGACCGTCAGTCGCCAGCGCTGCTGAGCTGATGGCAATGAGCAACGCAGGTGCAACGGCTACGTGGCGCATCCTGGCAGGATAGCCGCTGGGATGGCGGTGTCGAGGTAGAAGCCCCCAGGGCCACGCCTACGCGATGGCAGCCAACAGTGGCCAAGCATGATCCGGCGTCTTGTTCAAAGATGTGATGCCGGATGAGGATCGGACGGTGACGGAGTTGGCTGAGCGATGGACCCGGTAAATTCAACGTCGAGCTTCTCAATGGCCGAAACCATATGCTCCAGCCGTCCTGGCAAGCTGTGCATGTAGCTGTAGCCGCCGACTCCTGCGACGACGCCGATCGCGATGCCGAGCAACGCGATGCCATCCAGAACGAAGCTGCGGATCTTGAGCATGGCCACATCCCCCCAAGGTCGGCCTATACTCTTATCCTTAACGATCTCGCGGATGCAGCAGACAACCTGCTGAAGGGCCGAGCTTACGCGATGGCGGGCAACAGCGGGCAGGCGTGAGTAGAACTGCTAGAGGGATGCTTCGTGCGGCTGCAAGATGTTCACGGCCGTCGTCAAGCCATTGGCATCCATTATCACGAGAAGGTCGGATGCCGTCATCGCCGGCTTGTTTAAGCGCTGCCGCATTTCACGGACAGCGGCAACAGCTCGCCCAATGTCCAAAGCGATCGTGTCGGAGATGAACGCATCGGCACTCTTCGCTTCCAAGTTCAGTGGTTCCAGAAGCGAGGCCGGAAAGTGCTTCAGGTTGTCGGTGACGATGACCTGGGCTTGAGTTTTCAATGCAGCCGCGATGACGTGAGCATCGCCGGGATCGACACCTTCGCACATCGGCAGGTACCGTTCGTAGCCCGAGACCATGGCGTCCTCGAACGCCTTTTCCATGCCCGCACGTGCTTTTGAGCCTTTCTCGTCCGCGCTCGCATCACCCTTCTTAGCGAACATCCCCGAGATGGCGCGCTCGGTTTCAGTGAGGATCTCATCCGACCACCGCACGCGGAAGAACTCCCATTGCGCGAGGGTCAGGATGAGATTTCTCCGAAGGACGCCTGCGAGAACGCAGGCGTCAATTGTCGCAGTGAACCGGTTCGCGAACACGGGCTACAGCAACTCCCCATCCAGCGCGGCCAGTTCCGATAGAGCCTCGTTCCGGCGTTTGTCACGGGCTGCCTTGTAGGCAAAAAGATCCTCAGCCCTGATGCGGCGATGGCGCCCAACTGGGTCGAAGGGGATCTCCCCTTTTTTCAAAATCGAAATCAAAAACGGCCGAGACACGTTGAGAATATCGGCGGCCTGCTGCGTCGTCAGCATCTGGGACACGGGAACGAGCGTCACAGCATCGCCGCGCCCGATCGGGTGAAGCACCTCCATCAGAAGCTTGGAGACCGCGGGAGCCAGGGTGACGTCGACGACTTTTCCATCGTCATCCAATACGCGCAGGTTTGCTTCGCCAGACGCCTGAAGGGCCAGCAGGCTGCGTAGCTGGTTGGCTGTTTCACGCTCCAGATCGGACGGCAGGCGGCCTCCTAATCCCTTCGCGGAAGCAGGCATCGTCATGTCGGCTTCTCCTCTCACACACAAACACAGGGGGTATATTCGCAATAAACAAAACATTCGCAATATGCGAAACGACACGCAGCCTTTTTCGTTCTCGCTATCGTGTGGACGAGAGAGCCGACTGCTCCGCCCTCAGCGCTTCTTTCACGAGGCAGAGGATAGCTTGGTGGGCCCGGCAGGACTCGAACCTGCAACCAGACCGTTATGAGCGGTCGGCTCTAACTGTTGAGCTACAGGCACCTCGCCTTTCTCATCGATGAAGATGACGCCGGCGGCTTCAAGGTTGGTTGTCAGCCCTCCGGCGACGGCTCAGCGGCTGCTGCGCCAGCTTCTGGGCTCGGCCCAGCGTCCTGCACTCCATAGCTTTCGACCGCGTCGGCCCACGCGCGTGCAATTAGGCGAACTTGTTCGATCGCCTCGACCTTGGAGAACCGACCGGTGCTGGATCGCCGCTGGCCATCGTCGGACCAGTAGACGTAGCCCGTGCGACGCCCGTTGGCATCCTCGACGCAGACCGACTCTTCGAGGACGCAAATGTGGAGCGGCAGTTTGAGACCAAGGATCGACATCCTGGTGATATAGGGCAGCCTGCTACGGCCGCTTCGCCTTCAGCACCTCTTCACGAGGCGGGGGATGGGGTCAGCCCTATTGAGGCGCGAAGATCGTCACGTTGCTATTGAGCTGGTACGCGGCCGTCGGCTTCGTATTGACGAACCGTAGATAGATCGGGCTCTCGCCGAGGATCGCGCCGAACGCTGGCGTCACCTTGAGAGGGAAGCAGTGCGACAACGCAGCGGATGCTGCCTCCTCGTACTGCTGTTGCGCGTCACGATCGCCGACCAGCTGGCGTGCGGTGGTGAGCGGCTTGCCACGTATGGCCCCAGTCTTATCGAGGCCGAACCGGTACGCAATCAAGGAACCCTCTGTGCCGGGTGGCACCGTCCAGCATGCAGCCACCGCCCTGCGGAACTCGGCCCAGTTGTTCACGGGCGAAGCCTGGGAGCGCGCCGGCAGTGCCGCCATGATGGCCGGCAAGGAGAGCAGCAGTAGCGCAAACCGGCTTGCCATAAGCGCCTCTACCAAGATCCCTTCGCCTTCAGAGCTTCCTCGACGGGGCGGCGGATGGGGTCACCAGTGCTCCTCTTCCGAGGCGACGTTCCTAGATCCTTGATCCTGGAAGCTGTCGAAGCACTTCAGCGGCACACCGGTCCTGAACCGGTCGTACTTGCGGCCAACCTGATCGAGGTATGCTCCGTAGGCCATCCTGACGAGATGCCGCTCATGATCAGCCACGACGCGGAGGAGCCGAGCACGGAATAGTTCGTCAGGCTCCGGATTGCTCACTTCAGATAGCCCTTCGCCTTCAGGTTGTCGCTGAGAGGAATAGGCATGCTTAGCCTCTGCTGCGATTGTTCATCTGAACGAGCCGGATCAGCACCTCTTCAAAGCTCGGGTCTCTTTTCACGCCATCCACGACGGCCGCCGTCGCGATCAAGTCGCGTTGCATGTCGGCTTCTAATAGGGGCCACGCCAAGATCACGGCCGCTCCCAGTTGGGCCAAGGCGACGTTGTCCTGTTCGCCGTGCGTGTCGATAAGCGCACGATCTTGATCGGCCATGGAAGCCTCCTGCTTAGCGTCATGTATACGCCAACGGGAGGGAACGCGCGAGTGTGCGAGGCAGGAATGAGAGGCAATTCAAATGGGGCGAATTTTAAATTGAGGCAATGTCTGTTTTTGGACATGTAGTTCTTTGTATAGCTTCCTCGTCCGCAATCGCTCTATCAATTGCCTCAATTTCTGTCTGAACGTTCTGGATACTTTCCTGCTGATCCACCAATTTGCGGCGATCCATCACCATGTCCTCGCGCAGCCGTCGCAAGGCTTCAACCGAACTCAGCATGGATTGCTCCTATCAAGACAAGCAGTAGTGACCCTTCGCCGGCTTGGTTGATGCCGATGATGCCGGCGGCTTCCAGGCTCTCCTACTGGCGGGGCACAGGTGCTGGCGGTTGCGGCGACGACCCAGGCTGAGCTGGTGCTTGCGGGATCGTGTTGGCGGGTGCAGCTGGGGGATGGTTCGCCGTAGGGCCGAGAGATCCCTGATCGTTCTGCAGCGTCTGGTTCGCCTGTGTCTGGATCTGATCGGCCGTCTGCTGGCTGATCAGGCCGTATGAGACGGCCCCCGCCAGAGCGATGGCGATGACCGCCCCGATGATCGTTTTTGTGAGCTTGGGCGGCATCCGAGCATCCTTCCAGCGGCGACTGCGCGGACTCCAACGCCGATCCTGCCATCATGGGCCCAGATTAGTGGATCGTACTGTTGCTCGACGCAGCGAATGACGCGATGCCGTCCGCCTCAATCACAGCAGCGAAGGCTTCGAAGGCGTCCAGCTCGGTGGCAAAGCGTTCGTGCCACCGGGTGCAGCCGCCGTTCTGGTCGACAACTTCCAGCCGCCAAAGCTCCTGCGTTCCGGCAGTCCGGTAGATCTCAACCTCGACCCTGATCCCATCGCGGCTGAAATAGCCGGACAATCCCGAGTGCTCGAATTCGCAGTCGTCATCCATGCCGGTCGGCTTAGGAACGCTTAGCCTTCAAGGCTTCATCGACGAGGCGACGGATGGCTTCCGCCAACAGTTCAAGGGCTAGTAATCCCCAGGCGCTCGGCTGGGGCACAGCGCTTTGAAGATCGTGATGTTGACCGGGTAGCCGCTCGCCATCGAACCGTCAGCCACCTCGCCCGAAGGCAGGCTGATGACGGCGTACTTCGCCATGCTGTCTTTGTCCCGGGATGGGCCAGCAAAGCGGTAGCGGCCACCCTGAAAGTCCGTGAACTCGCCACGCGGGCAGTTGGCCGTCACTTGATCATTTAGCGGCACTGCAAGCTCCTGGCGGATGAAGTCGGCCGTGACCTTCCCGATGTACTCCCGGCAGAAGGCAATGGCATTCTGGCGGGTGTGTTTCGTTCGGATGATAGCGTGATCCGTGTCGATGCCGCTCATCGAAACTACATCAACTTCCATGCCGGCGCGCGAGCCATAGCCGATCGTGCCCGATGCAAGAGCCGGCACAGCCAAGGCGATTGCGCCGACTGCCAGCGCACCACTCCGAACCCCGATCATTTCAGATAGCCCTTCGCTTTCAGGTGCTCGGTCGTACGATCTGACCGCCTTAACGCCTATCCTTTCCGCTCCCGGAACCGGATCCCGGCCCCGCCGCCGTTCTCGGGGATGAATTCCAGGCCAGCGGCCTCAAACGCCCGGCGCATGGCTGCGATCGTTGGCCCGTGAGCCGATAGAGCACCAGGCGTTGCCTCAAGCCGCTTGATCGTCGGCAGCGAGACGCCAGACGCCTCGGCCAGATCCTTTTGCTCCCATCGCAGCAGCGCGCGCCCCGCACGTACCATCTCGCTACTGAGCATCAACCCGCCTCAATAGGATGCCCCAGAGATAAAAATGATACCTGGGGTATTTAAAGTGCTCCGAGGCCCGTATGATACTCCAGGTATCGAATACGAGCAAGGCTCCCCCGATGCCCCACCGCACCGTCTCCTGGATCCTGCCATGGCGCGGCCGGGGCAACGTCATCGCGGCGGCTGGCGTGGCGCTCCTCGACTTTTTGGAGCGCGCTTGATGCCAGGACCGCTCAGAGCGGCGAGCGGAAATCAGCCACTCACCTCTTGTTGGCAACGATCGACGTCATGCTTGCGAACCCGTTCATCCTCGAAGCCGGCCTATGAGCTGGCCGGATCGTAGAGGGCGGTGTGGTTCGGGGTGCTCAGTTAGGCAGTTGCGCGACCGCCTTCGCCTGGCGCGCCCCCATACCCTCCTTTATGACCGTGCGCGATCAGCCATCGCGAAGATGAAGCCGGGCAAGTGCACCCGGTAGCGAAACCGTGATGACCGGCAATCCTACAGTCTGGCTTGAATGATGCAAGGGTGCAATCACTGTAGCTGAAGTCGGCATTTAATTTGGCCGAATAAAGTCTATGGACATTTATATTTCGATTGAGAAGCGGTTCGTTGCTTACAGGCACCCCACACGCCCGATCCGCTCGGTGAGCCCGAATGATTGTTTTGGCAGTCATCAAGGAGCAAGTACGGTTTTTGCGGAAACGCTTTTACGGCGGATCGCATGCGCGGCGCTCCGCCCCGCCGCTATCGACAACCGAGAATGGCACGGGGAGAGCGTCTCCGGGGTCGAGACCTTTCAGGATCCCGCAAGCCACGATCCCGTCCTCTCCACACAGTGAATTGGCCGAGGCTTCCCATCAGCAGCAGATGGCAGACCTACGGATGACTGGCGCTTTGGATATCCTCCTCGTCGGCGACTCGCTCGCCGAACATTGGCCGGTCGATGCCTGGCATTCGTGGAAGACGTATAGCTTGGGCGTCGGCGGGGATTTGACCCAGCATGTCCTGTGGCGCCTGGATCGAACCAATTGGTGCTCTTGTCAGCCGAAGCGCATTCTAATCGTCGTGGGAACCAATAATCTGCTGTTCGGCGAAAGCGAGGCTGACGTCGCCGCCGGCATCGAAGCGATCGCAGGCAGACTCGCCGCCGTCCATCCGGTCGCCGAACTGTTCGTCCTCCTGCCCCCGCCGTTCGGCGCCGATCTGCGGCGCGGTGATGAAGAGCGGCAGGCGTTGAAGGCGCGCCTTATCGTATGGTGCGGGCACCGACTGATCGATGCAGACACGACTTTGTTGGCTGTAGGCCGGCTATCGAACCCGAACTATCAGCCGGATCTCGTGCACTTTACAGCCCGTGGATACGAAATACTTACCGGCGTAGTACAAGCCGTCTTCGACCAAGCCAGTTGAGTTCAGAACTGCAACTGATCCGCCTGCCCGGGGTATCTTCTCGAAGATCGGCAGCGTGATCGGCTCTCCGCCATCGTCGCGGTCCAGATCCACCACCGTGTGGATGAAAGCATATGCTGAGCGGGAAACTCTTCCCTGCTGTGAAAGCTGGCGTTCACGAGCGCCGCGATGTCGAGGCTGTGCCCGCTGGCGAAGCGGTAGGACCCTGCTGCTGGATCCCGCAGATAGAGGTCAATCGCAGCTACGATCTCCTGGCTGGTGATGATGCCCGCCTTGCGCAGGTCCGCGAGGGTCGAGGGTCCAGCCGGCATGGTCGCGCTGATCATTCCCTGACGTTGACTTAACCGTGCCGCCCGGCCGACATGGGCTGTTCCGGCCGGCCCGCCTTGGCGAGTCGAGAGCCGGCAATTCAGGAGACCATCGCCGCGAGATAGACCCTGAAAAGCCAACAGCCCCTTCCCGGCAAGGAAGAGGCTGCTGAAAACCGAGGGCCTGTGAGGCCGGCGTAACTACCCCTCACAAGCCATGAGACCCCCCGGGGTGTCAAGACGGAACCTGTTTCCGTCAACGGGAAGGCTTTGCCTGGACCCTAGCCGCGGCCCGTGAGGGACCGGGATCGATGTTTCACGCCACCATGCGGTCGGCGATCGAGGGCGCACGGACACTGGCGCAGCTCGACGACCTGTCGCGCACCATCTGGCAGGCCCACGCCGCCGAGACCGTCACCGACACCGAGGCGCAGGGCCTCGCCGAGACGCTGCACACCCGCAGGGCTGCGATCCGCGAGACCGTGGTGCCCGTCGGCATCCCGCTCGGCCGCGTGACCCTGTTCCCGCCCAAGCGCCTCCAGCGGGCTCCTGAGCGATCCTTGGCCATCGAGCGCCGCCGTAGGCTCGCTTGTTCCGGTCCGATGCCGCCCGCTCTCGCCAGTCGGTTCACCACCGGGCAGCTCGCGGTCCTGCGGATCGTCGGGGACGAGATGGCCCGCAACGGCGCCTGCGGGCTGTGCATCGACGCCATTGCAGCGCGGGCAGGCGTGTGCCGGCGACTCGCCCAGGCCGCGATCCGACTGGCCGAGGGCGACGGGCTGCTGACCATTCAGGAGCGCCGCCACCAGGGTCGGAAGTCCGACCCGAACGTCGTGCGCATCATCAGCCGGGAGTGGCTGCAGTGGCTCAGGCGAGGAGGGCGGTCCGCGGCCCCGGCACTACTCGGCAGCATAGGGTGCAGAACGCTGCATCCCACGGATAGGGGAGATCCACAGAGGCAGGTTGTGGACACGGAACCGAAGAAGAGCTGCCGAGGGGCAGCGGGCGACCTTGACCGATCAGGCCGCGCAAGAATCCACGCGGGTGGTGGAGGTGGCCGAGTCATGCGGTGACGGTCTGCGGCTGATCGGTATGACGAACGGCGCTGGGATTTAGGCGAGGTTCGTCGGCTATCGCGCGACGCTTCATCTCAAAATATTTGAGTGTTCTGCATCATCGGTGTGCACCGGCGGGATTTTAATCGTGTTCGGCTTGCACCGATTCTAGATCATCTCGGTCTTGAACTGTTTCGCGCTAGAACCAGTTCTGAAAGGATGTTGCAGCGTGGTCCCATCTTCGTAGGCGACCTGAAGCCTGTTGGTGTGGCCCGACCCCTCGCGGTCGTTAGGCCTGGCAGCCGCGTGGCAGCTTGGGCCACGATCTCGGTCTCCTGCCTCTCCACCCTCGCGGTTTTTGCCGCAGGCGCAGTGTGGTTTGTTCCTCGCAGCGATTGGGCTTTCGCGGTCTCCGGACAGCCTGCGGCACCGATGGTATCCGCCGAAGCTCCGCCTCCAGCTACTTTCCCAGCATGGGTAGAAGTCCCGCACTTGACAGGGCCTCTGTCGCATGCGGACGATCCAGGCACCTTCACCGTCGCCGACGGGCCCCGCAGCTTCCTGGATCCGAACCCTACGGAGACGTCAGAGCAGACGGCCTTTCTGCCGCCGCGCGCTAATCCGCGCTTGCCGCTGATGGGTCGCGCGCCACTGGATGCGGCACGCCTCCCGCACGAACAGCCGTCCGTTTGGAACGAGCGTACCGACCACCGGGAGGTCGTGATGTCGGTCCCACAGTCCGCAGTAGCCACGCTCGAACCGGACGCAGAGCAGCCGTCGCAGCCTCGCGTCGAGGTGAGGCCGACGCAAACCCTCCCGGCAAGCCCGACCTCTGCGCCGATCCTGCCGCCTGGACCAGCGCCAGTGCGACATCCGACCGAAACGGTCATTCGACCCGCACCGCCGAACACCGCCGCGATCCCGCCTGCGCGCGTGGCGACGCTCAGCCCAGATCCTACGCAAGAGGTGGTGGATCGAGCCGGCCCGATCGCGACGCCTAGCGACGCGCAGGGCGTGGTCGCGCCGATCCTAAACCCAGGTCCCGCCAGGCACGCACGGTCGCTCAGAAGGCTACGGGCGGCAACCATGATCTCCCGGGCACCGGCGCCCCACCGCTCTGCCGATCGGACCACGAGCATCCTCAGCCTGCCGACGTCGGCTCGGACGTGGGTCAATGCTGGCGCGGTCGCCCACGCCTCTCTGCATCGATCGCGAGCCGATCGTTCAGCCGCTCCATCGCCTTCCCCTGCGCCATCCTCACCCTGGACGATGCCACCCGCCCTCGCGCCGACGGACTAGCTCGATGCCGCGGCTCCTCGTTCACCACCGCGAAGAAGGAAAGCCGTGATGCTCCTACGTTCCATCTGCTGCGCCACCCTCATCTCCGTCCTGGCCGGCCCAGCGCTGGCGCAGGACGCCCCCGCCGCACCGGACACGTCGGCCGCCACGTGGCAGATGCCGTGGCAGATCGCGCCTATAGGATCCGCCTCGTCTGCGGCTGGCGAGCAGACGATCCTGTCGATGGTGCCCGGCACCGGCTTGGTCAAGGGCACTTCCGCGGCTCTGCAGACCATCGGGCAGCCTCTGCCGGAGGTGCCGGGCCGCAATCGCACGGTCGACACCTGCCGCGCCACCGTGATGAGCGAGGCAACCAAAGCCGGCATGAAGCAGGTGGAGGCGGTCTCGGCTGGAGCCGACAGGACCGACAAGAAGGGCGACTACTTCGCGCCCGTGATGTTCCGCATCACCTACGACCGGCCGATGATGTACGAGGTGCGCCAAGCGGCGATGATCTGCGTCGTGAGCCGTAAGGGCGCGATCGTCGACGCCTACATGCCGGCTGATGAGTCCGTCATCACGCAGTGGCCCGCCCCCAGCCGCCAGTGAGCTGACGGCGCCAGCCTCCTCCAAGCCTGCTAAAGCTCCGCTTCTTCCCCTCAACGCGCCTAAGGCGTTCGCGACACCGTAAGGCATGCGGCGGGTGAGCACGCGACGACAGGCAATCGTGGGCCAGTTCCCTGCGTTTCACCCGTGAAGCCTCGGCCGGGCAGTCGCGTGAGGGTCAGTGTGGCGGGAGAATTTGATACCGCAGGCGTCGGCCCATGGCCTGGATCCTCTCACGAACGGGTGCGTTGTTCGGCCTCTCGCCAGTGGGGCGATCGCGTTGCCGCCCCTCGTGAGCACTCAACAGCACGGCACCCTCATGCCTTCGATTGCATCACGGCTTGGGCTGCTCTTCGCTCTTATGCTGCCCAGCATGGCCCTCGCAGAGACTGCACCCTTGAATGTGCCGATCCTGCTGCGCGGCTCGATCGGCGACGATGCCTGCCCTGAGAAAGGCCGCGTCTTCGAGGTCGGATCGGAGCCTGAAGGCTTCCTGCCGGTGCAGAGCGGGCCAGGCGAGGCGCCGTTCCGCGAGATCGGGCGGCTGCACGACGGCGACATGCTCGTGGTTTGCGAGAAGCTCGGGCCGTGGCTGGGTGTCGTCTACGGGGCAGACCTACTCGGTTGCCGGACGACGATCCTCGTGCCTGTCGAACAGACCTACACAGGTCCTTGCGACCACGGCTGGGTCATGGCCCGCAACGTGAATTTCGACGCGAAGTGAGCGCAGTTCTTTCCCTGAAGCCATGTGCAAGGGTTCGCTGACGCTACGGCACACGCTGGTGAGTATGTCGAAGCGTACCGCCCGCACCCTCCGAGCCTGTCTATGGATCTCCGTGCAACCCTGCAGCAAAGCCTTGATTGCAGGCCCTTCTCGGTAATTTACCACGGTCTGACGGGCGCGAAACGCCGCGTTGGGTTGGGTGGTATGCTGCCCGTGTAAAGTCACGGTTAGCTATCACCGGGGATCGATCGGAACGGCGAGCTTGACCGTCTGTTCTGCCGGCATGGAACACTATCGATCCACCCTCGGCACCACGGCGATCGCAGTCATCGGTCTGCTTGTCGCCGCGCATGTCCTGCACCCGGGCAACTACGAGCGATCGGATCGCAGAGCGCGTGTCGTCACAGTCGCCATCGAGGCGCCGTCGCCAGCTACGATCTGGTCGGGCCCACCGACGAAACTACACAGCAGCGAGCCCGCCATGCTGATGATAGATAGCCAAGCGTTGCTAGCGCAGCGTCCGATGGTGCCTCTGCAGCCGGGAGCGCGGACATCGCCGCTATTGTCGGGCAAGCTGGTGCCACCAGCCCGGCAAGAAAAAGCTGCAAAGGGTGACCCGATCGGTGATCTGATCCGCAACCTGGATCTCGATCAGAGCAGCTGAAAACCGACCGGTCTTTTGCCCCCGCGAACCTATGCGTAGGGGCCGCCGAATAGGTCCCCGAGCGCCTTCCGCCTAAATAGCGTGCGCCAGCGCCTCCTCTGATGCTCTGGCCTGTCGTGGATCATGTGGCAGCGCTGGCAGAACGCCGCGAGGTTCCCATCCGCGTTGTTCGAGGTGTCGTGGTCCCGGTGAGCAGCGGCCAGAACGACCTTGGTTCGGCGGGCGCGGCCGAGGATGTCAGCCTCTGCCGCGACCCGGATCCGCCTGCCCCAGCCGTCGCGCCACCGGCCGGCATCCGCGTCCCACCAGCGGCCGTCGCCGAGGTGGTAGACCATCCGTCCGTGCGGCCGTCCGCAGCCCTCGCAGCAGCCTTTCGCCCGCCCGAACCGGATCACAGCCGAGAGCTGTGCCCAGTCGATCGGGTAGAAGAAGCGGTGCTCGGGCCGGATCGGCATGCTGATGCTGAATATGCGGAACGCGACCCACTCTGCAGCGAAGCGGTCGTCCGCCTTGTAGCATCACGGCCACAGCCGAACAGCAACGTTCTGACGGCTCGCAACCAAAGCGCCTCTGAGATGTTTTGGCGCTCGTGCATGTAGACCTCAAAGTATTACGGCGGTTGAGGGCGCGTTAAGAGGCGGTTTACTACGATACGCCCCCTCGTCACCCAGCGGTGTGTCCGTAAAACTACAGCCATTTGGCTCACCGTCCGGTAGTCATAGCTCCAGATTGGATTTTGGACCTTACGTGATGACCAAGCTCCTGGCCTCGCTCGCCGCCTTCACCGCTCTGACGGCCGCCGCCTCGGCCGCCGACCTGCCGCGTCGGGCCGCCCCGCCGCCGATCTTCACCCCCGTGCCGGTGTTCACCTGGACCGGCGCCTACTTCGGTATCAACGCCGGCTACGCCTTCGACGCCTCCAGTCGCTCGAATAGCTCGGTGTTCGGCGTCCCCGCCCCCTACGCAGCTGTCGGCACGACCGCGACCTTCCGCGATCGCAGCCAGGACGGCTTCTCCGGCGGTGCCCAGGTCGGCTACAACTATCAGTTCACCCCGGGCTCCGGCGTCGTCGTCGGCGTCGAGGCCGATGCCCAGTACCTCGACTTCGGCCGTAACCGGAACAACGCCTTCGTGAACGGCGCCGTCGCCCCGGGTTACTACGTCACCGACCCGCGCGGCCTGTCGAGCCTCGACTACTTCGGCACCGTGCGCGGCCGCCTCGGCTACGCCTTCGACCGCACCCTCGTGTACGGCACCGGCGGCTTCGCCTACGGCTCGGGTAGCGCCGACCGTTCGTTCGGCGGCTACGCCGGCAACGACAGCTTCCGCACCGGCTACGCGGTCGGCGGCGGCATCGAGTACGCGCTCCCCACCGAGTCGTTCCTGAACTTCTTCCGCTCCTCGGCCGTGACGCTCAAGGTCGAAGGCCTGTACGTCAACCTCGACCGCAACACCCGCAACCAGGGCGCGTTCGTCATCAACGCCGCCAACAACTTCCCGGTCGTCACCAGCGGTGTCGGTCGCCGCTCCGACGAGTTCGCCGTCGTCCGCGCCGGCCTGAACTACAAGTTCGGCTCGTACTAAGACCGAGAATCGGCGCGGCTCAGGCCGCGCCGGTCCTTCGGAGCGTTCATGATCTGTCACGTCGAAGAAGCCCGGTCACAAGCCGGGCTTCTCGCGTTTCGTCGGGATCATCAGCAAGATCAGATGAAGTTTTCGCAAGGACCCCTGACAAAGCGTCGCCGCGCTCCCATGTCGTGTCAGCCATGCGGCGCGTTCGGGCCCGCGGGTTACGTTTCGAGGAGGACGACTCCATGAACAGCGAAGAACGCGACGTCATCTCGGGAATCTTCCAGCGCCTGGAGAAGGCGCAGTCGCAGCCCCGCGACGCGGAGGCCGAGCGCTTCATCGCCGAGAAGATCCGGGCACAGCCCTACGCACCTTACGCGATGGCACAGCTGGTCTACGTGCAGGAAGAAGCGATCAAGAGCCTGAACCAGCAGCTTGAGCAGGCACGCAGCCAGGGTTCGCAGGCGCAGTCCTCCGGCGGCGGCGGCGGCTTCCTATCGAGCATCTTCGGCGGCGGCAGCCAACGCCAGGAGCCGCAGCCGGGCTACGCGCAGCAGCGCCCGTCCGGTCAGCCCTGGGGCAACGCGGCCCCGCCTCAGCAAGGCTACCCCCAGCAGGGATACCCGCAACAGGGATACCCGCAACAGGGATATCCGCAGCAGCAGGGCGGTCCGTGGGGCGGCCAGCCGCAGGCTCCGGCGCGCGGCGGCGGATTCCTCGCCTCTGCGCTCCCCATGGCGGCCGGCGCGGCCGGCGGCATGCTGCTCGGCAGCGCCCTCTCGAATGCCTTTGCGGGTGGCCATTCCAGCCTTGGCAGCGCCGCGGCGGCCGGCCTGGGCGGGGGCAGCGGCGAGACGGTCGTCAACAATTACTACGGTGACGGCGGCAACCAGGATCTCGGCTCGTCCCTCGACAACAGCGGCGGGGGCGGCGACTTCCAGGATGCGAGCTTCAGCGATCCGAGCAGCGATTTCGGCGGCGACATGGGCGGCGGCGACGACAGCGACTGGACCTGATCGTCCATTGACGTACGGGCCAAAGGCCCGGTCGTGCTCAGGCACGGCCGGGCCTTTTCTTTTTTGCGGGCAGCGTTGATGCGTGCCAGGTCTCAGAGAACCTCGACGCGCGTTCCCACCGGGACGCGCTCATACAGATCGATGACGTCGTCGTTCATCATTCGGATGCAGCCCGACGAGACCGACTGCCCGATCGTGGTCGGCTCGTTGGTCCCGTGGATCCGGTAGAGCGAGGAACCGAGATAGAGCGCCCGGGCGCCGAGCGGATTCGCCGGCCCGCCCGCCATGTGGCGCGGCAGGTCCGGACGGCGGGCCAGCATCTCGGACGGGGGTGTCCAATCCGGCCATTCGGCCTTGCGGCTGACGGTCTTCAGACCGCTCCAGGCGAAGCCCGGCCGGCCGACGCCGATGCCGTAGCGCAGGGCGCGCTGCCCAGGCTGCACGAGGAAAAGGTGCTTTCCGGTGGTGTCGATCACGATCGTCCCGGGCCTCTGCCGCCCGGTGAACGCCACCTCTTGGCGCTGATACTCCGCAGACATCGCGCGGGCGATCCGGCCGGGATCGGCCTGGGATGCGCCGTAGGCGGTCGCTCGCGCGGCCCCGTAAGCCTGGGCCGGCGTCGCATAGGCCTGGACCGGTGCCGCGTAGGCTTGCGTCGGCTCGGGCTCGGCCGGCAGCAGCTCGCCGGTATAGGGCTCGACCTGCTGCGCGGCCATGGAACGTCGCGGTTGCGCGGCCCGCTGCGGCCAAGCCCGGCCGGCGTTGCCTGCGCCGCCGCCGGTGACGAGATACTCGATCAGGCCGCCGCCGTAGCCACCTTCGCTGTAGCGCGCCTGCTGCGCCTGGACGGGTGCGCTCCAGAGCGAGACGGCCGCCGCCGCCCAGAGACACAGTCGAACACCGCGCATCGTAGCCTGCTCCCGAAACCCGGCTTTCCATCCCGGAGCCCGGACGATTGGACCCGCTTTCCCCGAATCAGGTGAACGAACGTGGTGAATCCCGATGTGTCGCCGGTCCTTCCCCGGTTGGCGCGTAGCAGCGTGAATCCGTCGTAAAGTGGCCGTGCTGCCGCTCCCGCACGAAACCTGACCGCTGAGGGGCCTGCCATGCGGCTTAGGGCAAGCTTGGCAGTCACAGTCCGTCAACCGATATGTTAGACACTGGCGCACAGGCACCCTGAACGTCGACGTCCCGGATGATGACCCAGAAGCGCTACCGCATCGAAGACAGCCTCGGGCTTACCGCAGCGCCGCCGCCTTCGGCTGCTCCCGTGGCGAACGAGCGCTTGGAGGAAATCTTCTCCGCCATCCAGGATCTGCGCCGCGTCACGCAGATGAGCGCGAGCGAAACCATCGAAGCCTGCCGGCGCGACCTGCACGAGGCGCTGGCGATGCGCTCCGAGCTGGACGTGATGAAGGAGGCCATCACCCGGACCAAGTCGGAGTTGGCCACTCTCCACCGGACCGAGTACACCGGCAAGGGCATGCGCCGGGCGGCGGACGAGCTCGACGCGGTGGTCGATTCGACCGAGCGCGCCACGACCCAGCTCCTCGGCGCGGTCGAGGAAATCGAGAGTCATGCCGGCATGCTCAACGCGGCAACGCTGCCGCCGGGCATGAAGCAGCACGTCGACGTGATCCTGGAGCGGGTGATCTCGGCCTACGAGGCCTGCAACTTCCAGGATCTGACTGGGCAGCGGATCAACAAGATCGTCGGCGTGATGAAGTTCATCGAGGAGCACCTCGACCGGCTCATCGACACGTGGTCGGAGCTGGACAGCTTCAAGGAACTCATCGCCGTGATGCCGGTCTCGACGGCCCTGGACGACGAGAGCAGCCTGCTCAACGGGCCGAAGCTCGACCACGATATCGGCCACGTCGACCAGAGCGACATCGACTCGCTGTTCGACTGAACCAGCGTCCGCCGGCCGGCACGCCAAATTTATTCGCCGCCCCCGTCCCGCTCGGGGACGGGAAGGCTTAAATCGGAGAGATGAGCCGCAGAGCCCTCTCAGACCTGCCCCCCGACACGTTCGACGACGGCCGCGATGCCGAGCGGGACGAAACCGCCGACGCGCCCGAGGCCGGGACGTCGGACGACACGGCGGCGGAGATCGATTTCGATTTCGAGCCGGGTGCCGTCGAGGCGGGCACCGAGGTGATCCGCCGCTTCTGGTCGACGCTGCCGGGCTCGCCGGGCGTCTACCGGATGTTCGACCATCGCGGCGACGTCCTCTACGTCGGAAAAGCCAAGAACCTGAAGGCCCGCGTCGGCTCCTACGCCCGCGGTCAGGCGCATTCGAACCGCATCGCCCGGATGATCTCGCAGACGGCGGCGATGGAGTTCGTCACCACCGCGACCGAGACCGAGGCGCTGCTGCTCGAAGCCAACCTGATCAAGCAGCTGAAGCCCCGCTTCAACGTGCTGATGCGGGACGACAAGTCGTTCCCCTACATCCTGGTCACCGACGACGGCCCGGCCCCGCAGATCGTGAAGCATCGTGGCGCCCGGCGGCGGAAGGGCAATTACTACGGGCCCTTCGCCAGCGTCTGGGCGGTGAACCGGACCGTGAACGCCCTGCAGCGCGCCTTCCTGCTGCGCACCTGCACCGACAGCTACTACGAGAATCGCACCCGGCCCTGCCTGCTCTATCAGATCAAGCGCTGCTCCGGCCCCTGCACGGGCGAGATCGCGACGGAGGATTACGCCGCGATGGCGGATTCGGCGCGGGCCTTCCTGGCCGGCAAGTCGAATGCCGTGAAGGACCGGATGCGCACCGAGATGCAGGCAGCCTCCGAGACCATGGAGTTCGAGCGGGCCGCCCGCTTCCGTGACCGGATCGCCGCACTCTCGGCGATCCAGGGGGTGCAGGGCGTCAACACCCAGGGTGTGGAGGAGGCCGACGTGTTCGCCCTCGACGATCAGGCCGGGCAGTTCTGCATCGAGGTGTTCTTCTTCCGGAACTTCCAGAACTGGGGCAACCGGGCCTATTTCCCGAAGGCCGACCGGACCATGACGGCCGACGAGGTCCTGGGCTCGTTCATCAGTCAGTTCTACGACGACAAGCCGGCGCCGCGCACGGTTCTGACCAGCCACGCGATCGAGGATGCCGAGCTCGTGGCCGCCGCCCTGTCGAGCCGCGTGGAGTATCGGGTCGAGATCCACCGGCCGTTGCGGGGCGAGCGCAAGAACCTCGTCGATTACGCCCAGCGCAACGCCAAGGAGGCCCTGGCCCGCCGCCTCGCAGACACTGCCTCACAGGGCAAGCTGCTCACGGCCCTCGGCCAAGCCTTCGGCATGGACAAGGCGCCGCGCCGGATCGAGGTCTACGACAACTCGCACATCATGGGCACGAACGCGGTCGGCGGCATGATCGTCGCCGGCCCCACGGGCTTCATGAAGACGCATTACCGCACGTTCAACATCAAGTCCGAGGAACTCACTCCGGGGGACGATTACGGCATGATGCGCGAGGTGCTGCAGCGCCGCTTCAAGCGGCTGGTCAAGGAGGCCCCGCGCACCGCCCAGGAGGCGGAGGTTGCGGCCGCCGAGGGCGGCGCGCCCCAGCCTGTCCCGGCTCTCCCTGAGGAGAGCGAAGCCTTCCCGGCCTGGCCGGATCTCGTGCTCATCGACGGCGGCAAGGGCCAGCTCGACGCTGCCCGGGCGGCCCTCGATGCGGTCGGCGTGACGGACGTGCCGCTGATCGGCGTCGCCAAGGGTCGCGACCGGGATGCCGGACGGGAGACGTTTTTCGTCCCCGGCCGGCCGCCGTTCAAGCTTCCGCCACGCGATCCGACGCTCTACTTCGTGCAGCGACTCCGCGACGAGGCCCACCGCTTCGCCATCGGGACCCACCGGGCCAAGCGCAAACGTGAGATGGTGAGGAATCCCTTGGACGAGATCGCCGGCATCGGCCCGAGCCGCAAGCGCGCGCTGCTGCATCATTTCGGAACCGTCAAGGCGATCGAGCGCGCCGCCTTCGAGGATCTGGCCAAGACCCCCGGCGTGAACGCCGCAACGGCGCGGGCCGTCTACGACTTCTTCCATGCCGGCACCTGAGAACCCCGCCGCCATGGCCGAGCCGAACACAGAGGCGTTGACGCCCGGGCCGGGCTCTGATTTCACCCCGACGATGAACGCCGTCCTTCCCCGACGACGGTCGCCGGCCTGGACGCTCGCGAACTGCCTGACCTACGGGCGCCTCGTCGCGGTACCGGTGATGGTCGCGCTGCTGTTCTGGCCTGAATCCCACACCGCCCGGTGGACGGCGCTGGGGGTGTTCGTCGTGGCCGCGATCACCGACTACCTGGACGGGTATGTCGCGCGGACCTACCACCAGAGCTCGGCGCTCGGCCGGATGCTCGATCCGATCGCCGACAAGCTGCTGGTCTCGGCATGCCTGCTGATGCTGGCGGCCGACCACACCATCATCGGCTCCAGCGTCTGGGCGGCGATCGTCATCCTGTGCCGCGAGGTGCTGGTCTCCGGCCTGCGGGAATATCTGGCTGAGCTGAAGGTCGGCGTGCCGGTGAGCAAGATCGCCAAGTGGAAGACGACCGTGCAGCTCGTGGCGCTCGGCTTCCTCGTTGCCGGCCCGGCCGGCGAGACGGTGCTGCCGGGGACGGAGCGGATCGGCATCGCGCTGCTGTGGCTTGCCGCCGTGCTCACGATCTGGACCGGTTGGGACTATATGCGGGCCGGGATCAAGCACGTCATCGACGACCCGCGCTGACGGGCCGGACTGCGCTTCCCGTCCCCTCACGCGTTACGGTGTGATCCGATGAAGCTCGTCTATTTCGCCTGGGTCCGTGAGCGGATCGGTCGGCCCGAGGAAGAGCTGACGCCGCCGCCGGCGGTCGGCACCGTGGCCGATCTTGTCACATGGCTTCGGGGGCGCGGCGAGGAATACGCCTACGCGTTCGAAGATCCGGGCGTGGTGCGCGCCGCCATCGACCGGGTCCATGCCAAGCCGGATGCGGTGATCACAGGCGCACGCGAGATCGCCTTCTTCCCGCCGATGACGGGCGGCTGAGGGTCGGCGTCGGTCTCGGCACCGGTAGTCTTCGCGGAGTTGCGCCAGCCATGGCCCCGGCCCCTATGGCGCCGTCGCTCCGGCTGTCCCCCATGCCGAACGGCACGCGGACCGAGCTAAATTGTCTACGGGTTCGGTCCGTTTCACAGGCGTCTCAATCGGCGGAACGCTTAAGCTGCGATTGCCGTTACTCGGTGCCGAATTCCGGTCTTGGAGTCCCAGAATGCGCACTGCACTGCTCGCCACCGCCGCTCTGTTGAGTGTCTGCGCCTCCGCACAGGCGCAGACCACGGTCATCGAACGCGACCGCCCCGCCGTCGTCGTCGATCGCCCGGCCACCGAGTCGAAGTCCGTCACCGTCCACGACCATGGCGACGGCTGTGTCACCAAGACGGTGCGCAAGGAGAACGACATGGGTGATTCCAAGACGGTGAAGAAGGAGTCGTGTGACTGAGGCTCGGTTCGGCGCCGCGGCGGTTTCCGCCCGGCGCCCCAGATCGAGCTCATCGTAAAGGACCGCCACGCCACGGCGGGCGGTCTCCGGCAATGTCTTCGACGGAATTCGAGCGCCAGAACCGCGTTGCGACGCCGATTGGCCAAGCCTCAAGCTTGCTCCGAACCAATCGGAGATTCGCCCTGCCGGCAACCGGCACACACAGGATGACGGCGACCGAGTGGGCAATGCTTGCCGGCCTTTCGATCCTCTGGGGCGGCTCGTTCTTCTTCACCCACGTCGCGCTCGCCGCCCTGCCGCCATTCACATTGGTCGCCCTGCGGGTCGGACTCGCTGCCCTCGCGCTCAACCTCGTCCCGGCACTGAGCGGAACGCGCCTCCCGCACGCACGGACGATCTGGGTGGCCTTCCTGGGTATAGGCCTCCTGAACAACGCCGTGCCATTCAGCCTCATCGTCTGGGGACAGACGCAGATCGCCTCCGGGCTCGCCGCAATTCTCAACGCCACGACACCACTCTTCACCGTCGCGATGGCGCTTTTGACGACGGCCGACGAGCGGATGACCGGCCATCGGCTCGCGGGCGTCGTGATCGGCTTCATCGGCGTGGCCGTGATGGTCGCCCGGACGCGTTGTCAGGCCTCGGCAGCACGGTCCTGGCGCAACTCGCGGTGCTCGGCGCCGCCCTGTCGTACGGTGGCGCCAGCATGTTCGGCCGGAGCTTCAGGCGGATGGCGGTTCCACCCCTGACGGTGGCGACCGGTCAGGTCACCGCATCCACGCCGCTGATTCTGCCCATCGCGCTGGTGGTCGACCGCCCGTGGACCCTGACGATGCCCGGCCCGACCGTCTGGTGCGCAGTGCTCGGCGCGGCGCTGCTGTCCACGGCCCTGACCTAAATCGTATTCTTCCGTGTCCTGGCGACGGCCGGAGCGACCAACATCTCCCTCGTCACCTTCCTGATCCCGGTTTCGGCGATCCTGCTCGGCGCCCTCGCCCTGGGCGAGCGCCTCGACCCCCTCCATATCGTCGGCATGGCGTTGATCGCCGCCAGGCTTGCAGCGATCGACGGGCGTATCCTCGATTGCCGGATCCGCCTCACCTTTCCGCGCGCGGCGCCCCGATACGGACCGGATCGGGATCGCGACGGCGCCGCGGAGGCACGCGATCAGCGCCAGCCGGCATCCACGAAATAACCGTGCCCCGTGCACATCCGTGCATCGTCCGAGGCCAGGAACAGCACCAGAGCGGCGACGTCGGCGGGCTGGATCCGCCCGTCGAGGCATTGCGCCGCGACGATCTCGGCCTCGCCCTCCGGCGTGTACCACTTCTCCTGGCGCGGAGTCTGAACGTTGCCGGGCACGATGGTCGCCACCCGGATACTGTCGCGGCCGAGATCGCGGGCGAGCGCCCGGGTCATCCCCTCGATCGCGGCCTTGGCGGTCTGGTAGACCGGCATGTTCTTCGAGCCCAGGTGCCAGCTGATCGAGCCGAAATTCAGGATCACCCCGCCGCCGGCTTTCCGCATGCCCGGCACGGCCGCTTGGGCGGTGAAGAACAGGTGGCGCAGGTTCACGGCCATCCGGTCGTCCCAATAGGCCGGTGTCACCTCGTCGAGGCTATGACGGTCGTCATTGCCGGCGTTGTTCACCAGAACGTCCAGAGCGCCCAGGGCCGCTTCGGCATCGGCCACGAGGCGGCGGACCGCCTCGACGTCGGTCAAATCGCAACGCCGATAGAGCGGTGCGTGCGCTGTCGCCGGGGCGAGACGCGCGACCAGCGCGGCGGCGGCATCGTCCGTGATGTCGCAGAAGAACACGCGGGACCCCTGCCCCACGAAAGCCTCCACGAGCCCGGCCCCAATTCCGGACGCGCCACCGGTCACCAGCACGCGTTTGTCCCTGAGGCTCGGATAAAGGGCGCGGCCCTCGGACGATGCCGACATCAGACGATTCCTCCCAACACGCGTGCGACCGGACGGGAACTTGTCTGAGTTTTTAGCATGCGGGCTGCGCCTCGCAATGCGGACGTTCTGTCGGCGGGTTCGTGAAACGTTAACGACTGACAAATCAGAACAGCGTGTCGCCCCGAGCCGATCTCGGTCGCATCACGATCAAGGGCGGCGCCAGGCCGTTGCTTCGACACGCTCTCACCGCCGGACCTTCAGCGACGGTGGTCAGCGCTCCAGAAAGGACAGCGCGATGCCCCTGCGTCTGGAACTCAAGCCGTTCGAGCGGCTGATCATCAACGGCGCTTTGCTGCGCAACGGCGACCGGCGCTCCACCTTCCTGATCGAAACGCAGTGCAAATTCCTGCGCGAGAGCGAGATCATCACGGAGAGCGAGGCCGATACGGCCTGCAAGCAGCTCCATCTGACGCTGACGGTGATCTACCTCGCCGATGATCCGGCGCAGGGGACGGATCTGTTCTTCCGCCAAGCCACCGACCTGATCCGTCAATTCCCGGCGGCTGCGCCACAGATCGCGGCGATCGTCGAACAGCTCGAGGCCGGCGAATATTACCGCGCGCTCAAGCTAAGCCGCCGATTGGTCGAATGGGAAAGCGCGGGCCGGACGCCCTCGACGGAGCATCCGGCACCTGCAGAGGCTCCGTAAAAGCCGCCCGGCTCAGCCCGGATTGCCCTGGAGGCCGGCAGCCACGTGGTTGTTGATCGAGACGAGGGTCGCGATCTTGTCCGGGGTCGGCGCGATCATCGTGTCGAGGCAGCTTTGCAGCACGAACGCCCCAAGGCGCCCGACACCCTGCTTCACATCGACGGGAAGCGGATTCTGGTCCGCCGTGGCCTCCGAGCTCAGAAGTGTCCAGACGCGCTGGTTGTACGACAACGCGTCATTGACGCGGGCGTGTTCTCCGGCGACGAGGGCTTGGCTGGCACCGATCAGCCGCTGCGCAGCCTTCAGCAGAAGCTGGGATTCAGCTTCGCGGGGCGTCAGCGCGCTGTGGGCGGTACGGGCGTAAGCATTGGCGGCTGTGTTCATCGGCGGTGCGGACCCCGGATCAATCCTGCCAGCAAGGCAGGCTTGGCCATAGCTCTCGCAGATCAGGAGTTAAGACGGCGTGAGCGGCAGGTCGGCCATGATAACGCCGGGTTGGACAACGAACACACAGTGTGGCCTGAGAAGCCGGCCCCGGATCACCGCGACGATGTTGAATTTCTTTTTCGGAACCGTGGCCGGTGGTCTCATCGTCGGTGTACTGACGATCGCGGCCGCCCGGCAACCGGAGGTTCAGGCGCGCTTGGGCCTGAGACCGGTCTTGCCGCCGATGGCCCTGGCAGCGGCGCCGAAGGCACCTGAGCCGGATTGCGGCCGGCGCCAGGAGGCGGCTCCGAACGGGGCGGCTCAGGAAATCCTCTTCAACCGCCAGCGCTTCTGGTCGGTCTCGCCGTGATCAGAGCGCTCCGATCAGTACCAAGAGCATCGTCGTCGCAACGGTGGTACTGACGAAACCGCACAGGGCGGCGGCGAAGGACGGACCCGTCCGGACAGCGGACGGCTCGATCGCGGCGGTCGACAGGGTGGCGGGGGTCATCGGCGCAAAACCTTGAAGGCGACATGCGTCGCGCATGACGGGACGTTGCTGCGAACGCGGGCAGCTTGAAGTGCGCGAGCGCACCCGGTCAGTCGCAGCGGTTGATTTTCTTGGCGATCCGCAGGCCGCGCAGCTCGCTCCGCAGGTCGATCGCTACGATGCCCTCGCCGCATTGCTCGAATGCGTCACGGGCATCGTCGTAGCGGTCGCCGACTTCATCGAGCGTGTCGCAGACACGACGGTGGTTGCCGAGCCGCGCTTCCTGGCGTGCCTGGAAGCGCAGGGCATTCGCCTCATCGACCTTACGCTGCGCCTCCAGACAGGCCGGCAGGGCCAGCGCCGCGGAGGTCAGGGCTAGGCTGGCCAGCAGGCCGACCGAGGGGCCGGCGAGGCGGCGAAGAAGAGCAGCCGTCCTGGCTCTCACTGTTACACTCACGCACACGTTGCAGGGCAGGCCGAACGGGCACTGCCGGTTTGCCGGGGCAGCGCATGACCACCCCGTCTCTGTGGGCAAAAACGGTGAAGCTGCGGTGAAGGTTCCGGCCGAAATCAGCGCTTTCCCCGCGAGCGTGACGTGAGGATTGCGGGGAGCGTCACCGGCGCCGGGCCCATCGGATCGACGCCGACATCGTACTGCTTGGGCATCGGCTTGAGCTTGCCGTGGCTGTGACCGTGGAGGTTGAGCGCGCCCTTGCTCATCCCGTTCCACGTGCGAAACGCGTAGTGGCAGAGCACCACCATCCGGCCCTCGATGGCGAATTCCGCGTAGTGGCGCACCGAGGCCCAGCCGGGCGCCGCGAGGGTGTCTGGCCCGTCGTTGTTGCCGACGATCAGGTGCTTCTCGCCATTGAGGCTGTCGAGGATTTCCCGGATCCGCGGGCCGCTCGGGCCGAGGGCGAAATCGCCGAGGTGCCAGACGGTGTCGCTGGGCGCCACCGCGGCGTTCCAGGCCGCGATCAGTCCGGCATCGTGGGCGTCAAGGTCGGGATAGGGCCTGTGATCGAAGTGCAGGGCGCGTGAATCACCGAAATGCGTGTCGCCCGTGAAGAAGTTGGTCACCGT
The DNA here is from genome assembly GCF_026540795.1 of Methylobacterium sp. GC_Met_2. NCBI lineage: Bacteria > Pseudomonadati > Pseudomonadota > Alphaproteobacteria > Hyphomicrobiales > Methylobacteriaceae > Methylobacterium > Methylobacterium sp. GC_Met_2. Next base: position 21,927 of record NZ_JALNUM010000026.1, on the reverse strand, counting down.
TCGGCTCCCCTGCGGCCAAGGCGCGATCCGCGCCTGGACGGCAGCCGAAGCACGCTGTCCGCGGCCGAGTTCCCATGAAGCCCTGGCAAGAGACCGTGACACGTGGCCGTGATGCTCGGGCGCGTTGACGTCGGATCCGGCGGCGGCGAAGCCTGCCGGCAACGACCATCATCTCGGAAGGACGCGGTTTATGCTTGGAACGGTGGCTTTCGCGTTCCTAGCCGGGCTGCTGTCGGTGCTGTCGCCCTGCGTGTTGCCGCTCGTGCCGATCGTCCTCGGCACCGCGGCGGCGGAGCACCGGCTCGGACCGTTCGCCCTGGCGACGGGGCTCGCGATCGCCTTCACGATCATCGGCCTGTTCGTGGCGACTGTCGGCTTCGCCATCGGCCTGGATGGCGACGTATTCCGCTCCGCCGGGGCGATCCTGATGATCGGGATGGGAATCGTGCTGATGCTGCCGCGTCTCCAGGCCCGGGTCGCGACTGCGGCGGGTCCGGTCGGCGCCTGGGCCGAGGCGCGCTTCGGCGGCGTCGGCCCGGGTGGCCTGTCCGGCCAGTTCACTGTTGGCCTGCTGCTCGGTGCCGCCTGGAGCCCCTGCGTCGGCCCGACCCTCGGCGCCGCGTCGCTGATGGCGGCCCGGGGCGAGCATCTCGGAAGCGTCGCGCTGACGATGCTCGCCTTCGGAATCGGAGCCGCCCTGCCGCTGATGCTGCTGGGCTTCGCCTCCCGCGGGGCCCTGATGCGCTGGCGCGGCGGGATCGCGGCGGCCGGCCGGACCGCGAAGGCAGGTCTCGGCGTGCTGCTCGTCGTGCTCGGGCTGCTCGTGCTGACCGGGCTCGACAAGCGCGCGGAGTCGGTCATCGTGGCGGCCTCGCCGGACTGGCTCACCGCGGTCACGACGCGCTACTGACGGGAGCCCGCGCCACCATCACCCTGCTGAACCGGATGGGCCCGGATCTCGCCGCCGAGCCCGCCGTGCACGCGCTCACAGACGTGACCGGCTTCGCAGCATCCTCGGCCACGGCCTCGAACTCGCCCGGGACGCCGGCTTGACCTTCCGGCTCGCGGCCGATGCGCTGCCGTGGGCGGCGGCGCTGGCGCAGCAGCGCTTCGTCACCGGCGCTTCACACCGAAACCGGGCCGCGATCGGCGCCGAAATCGACCTGCCCGCCAATCGTCCGGAGCGGCGACGCCACCTGCTCACCGATCCAAAGACCTCCGGGACCTGTGCGGCCGGCCGGGCGGACGCGATCCTGGCCCGCATCCGCGAAAGCGGGTACCCGGCCGCCGCCCGGATCGGCCGGATGGAGGCGGGTCCGGCCCGAATCCACGTGGAAGCCCGACACGCGGCGTCCCGACAGCGGAACGCCCTCACCCGAGAAGAACTGCGAGAAGCAATCTTCAACATTCGCGTTCAGGGTGCGGCCGGAGACGATACCCGCGCCGCCCGAGCCGCCTTGCCCGACGCCTCTCCCCCCTCGCCGCCTGCCCACGGCATCGCCGGCTGGCCGTTCGGCCCGGCCGTCACAGGCGCTGCCCGGCCCGCCTCGCTGCCCGACGGGCGGCCCTGGCCCCGGATCCGCGTCGTCACCGTGGTACGGGCCGGAGCGGAGCTTGGTGAGACCGTCGCCTCGGTGCTGCGCCAGGACTACACCGAGGTCCGGCACGATCTGGTCACGACCGGAGACGCCGGCCCGGCCGTCGCGCGGATCCTGGCCGATCCGACCGTCGATCATCTGCTCTGGCTCGATGCCGGCGATCTCCTCGCCCCCGGCGCGTTGATCGCCCTCGCTTTGGATGCGGCGCTGACGGGGGCCGACGCGGTGGCGGGCCTGCGCGTCCTGTTCGACACGGAGGTCCAGGGCCTCGACGGCCCGGCTTTCGCGGCGGGACCCGGGAAGATCGCCTCCATGAGCGGCTCCGTGCTTTGGGCACGCGGATGCCTCGACGCGACCGCAATGATCGGCGCCGACGGGCTGTTCGACGACGCCGCGATATGGTTCGCAATCCCGGAAGACGCCCGCCACTCCATCGGCCGCCCGGTCCTGCTCCACAGGCTCGCGGCGACCCCGATACCACCACGCGGCCTGTCCATCGTCTCGCTGACGGGAACCGGGACGCAGGGCGGGGCCGGCGTGGCGCAGCGGCGCCTCGCCGAAGCGCTCGCCCTCGCCGGCCACCGTCTCACCCCGGTCGCACTGAGCGACCGCCCCGAGGCGGCCGAGTGGACCGACACCTTCCCGCAGGCCGAGGCAGAAATCGCGGCATCTGCACCCGATCTCGTCCTCGTCGGCAACCTGCACGGGGCGACCCGCAGCCTCGACGTGGTCGGTCGCCTCAGCCGGCGTGGTCCGGTCGCCCTCGTGCTGCACGACCTGTTCCCGCTGACCGGCCGGTGCTGCCACCCCCGCGAATGCGGCCGTGCCGCGCTCGGCTGCGATGCCGCCTGCCCGTGTCCGGACGAATACCCGCAACTCGCCCCCGGCCGGATCGCCGACATGCATGCCCGCAAGCGCACGGCGCTGGCCGGCCCCGCAGGTCCATGGATGCTCGCGAATTCCGACTGGACGATGGCGCACGCCCGGGACCTCGCGCCCCCCGGCGCCGTGGCGGAGCCGATCCGGCTCGCCTTCCCGACCGCCGTGTTCCGCCCAGGCGATCGCGCGGCGTTGCGCCGCCGACTCGGCCTGCCGCCCGACGACGTGTTGATCCTGATTTCCGCCGTGATCGTCGATGGGCCCGATAAGGGTTTCGGCGACCTGCGCGCCGCGCTTCAAGCCGTGGCGCGGCCGGGGGTGGGTGTGGTGGCGATCGGCCGGCTCGACAATCCCGCGCGGCTCGGGCTCGCTAACCTGTTCGCGCCGGGTCTGATCGCCGACGAGGAGACGCTGGCCGCGTGGTACGGCGCGTGCGATCTGCACGTCACCGCCAGCCGTCACGAGACCCTCGGGCAGACGCCGATCGAGGCCGGCCTGTGCGGCGTGCCGACCCTGGCCTACCGCACCTCCGGCCTGACCTCCTCGGTGATCGACGGCGTGTCGGGTCGCCTTGTCCCCGTGAGACCCGGCGCCCTCGCCGAGGCCCTGGCGGCGCTGGTGGACGATCCGGAGACGCGCGCCCGGCTCGGCGCCTTCGCGCGCATCGCCCTGGAGAGTCGCTACAGCCCGGGCGCTGCCGCCCTGTCGCTGGAGGCGGTCTTCCGGCGGCACGGGCTCCGGGATGCGGCGGCAGGACCGCATTTCGCGCCCGCAATGCTCGGTCACTTCCCCTTCGCGGCCGCACGGCAGGCGGGCGCCGCCGGGACCGTGCCGGCGGCCTCGCGGCCCCTCGTGCGCCGCCTGCGGCGTGCCAAGCAGATGGTTCTCGGGCGCCGGATGCCCCTCCTCGTGCGCCGCTGCCTCTACCTCGCGGGTCGCCTGCGCCGGAGCCTGCCATGACGGTGCGGCCCGACGACGCGACCGCCGGCCGGATCCGGCGGATCTACCTCGACCAATCCCATCTGCGCGGCCATGTCACCGGGATCGAGCGGGTCACCCTCGACCTGTTCGCCCCGGACACGCTGGCGCCGCACGCGGTCCGGGCCATCACCAGCCGATCGCTGCCGGGCATGATCGCCGCGCAGCACCTCGCTCTGCCCCTGCATGCTCTTCGGGACCGGGACGCGCTGTTCCTGTTCCCGGGCTTTCCGCCGGGCCCGCTCTGTGCATTGGCGGCCGAGCGCTGCCTGCTCTACGTGCATGACACCTTCCTCCTCACCCGGCCGGAGGATCTCAGCCTGCGCAGCCGGCTCTACATGAGCCCGAGCTTCGCCCTGGCCCTGCGCTGGTGCCCGAACCTGTTCGTCAACAGCCGGACCACCGGCGTGGCCGTGCGCGCCGTCTGCGCGCCGCGCGCCCGCGTCGCGCTGCTTCGCCCGCCGGTGCGCGACGCGTTCGGCCTCGGCGACCTGCCGGGGCCGGCTCCCTACGGGCCGGGCGACACGCTGCGCCTCCTCGCCATCGGGACCATCGAGCCGCGGAAGAACTACCCGGCCGCCCTGGCCCTCACCGCGGCGCTGAACCGCGCCGGGATCCAAGCGGAACTGCATCTCGTCGGCCGGATCGGCTGGGGCCGTCACGGCTTCCTGGACGATCCGCCACCGTTCCTGCATCGGCATGGCTATCTGTCGGACGCCGAACTGCGCGGCCTCGCGGCGGCGTGCCATGTCCTGGTGTCGACCTCGAAGGCGGAGGGGCTCGGCCTGCCGCTGCTGGAGGTGCAGCATGGCGGCCTGCCGGTGGTGGCGCCGGACGACGCGGTGTTCCGCGAGGTTCTGGGTCGCTCCGGCCTGCTGATCCGGCCAGAGGCGCCGGACGCGGCGGCCCGAACGCTGATGGATTGGATCGCCGCGGGCGGCCTGATCGGCGCGGCCGAACTCAGCCGGACCAACGTGGCACGCTGGAATGCGGCGGCGGCCGAGGACGGAGTGCGCTTCCGCCGGTTCCTCGCAGGCGACGCCGCGGCCTATTCTGCCCCGGCCTCGATCGTCGCCGATCACGGCGACGTGTGAGGTCCGTACGTAGTCCCCGGCGGGCCCGCGGCTTTGATCGCCATAAAGGTGCGGCAGTTTACGTCGTCTCTCACCACGTCATCTACAGGCTTTCAGTCGCCGCGGACGATTCAAGGTGAGATTACTTTAGCGGTACACCGATTGCTGCCGTACCATCGAAGACACTGCCCACGGCGGGGTCCTGTCCCGAATCGGTACGAAGCTGATCGGAACGGGGACAGACGACCGGGACGGTGGACGACCGATCCGTCTCAGAGGGTCAGGGAGCGAGGCGTATGTTCGACTTCTCGACACGAATAAGTGGTGAGCAACCCATCCGGATTGTGCTTCCGGAGGTCACGCCCCGCAACGACCCGAAGGTAATGCTGCGACGCCTGTGGCGCGGCCGCAGCTTCATCGTGCTGAGCACCCTGTTCATGGTCGCGGTCGCGATCGCGGTGCTCGGCCTGCTCCCGCCGCGCTACACGTCCAGCATCCAGATCCTCGTGGATCCGAGCGATCTACGGGTCGTCGAGAACGACGTGAACGCCCGTCAACCGCAGGCCGACAGCGGCGTCTCGATCGCCGAGAGCCAAGTGCGGGTGATCCAGTCCGACAACGTGCTCCGCCGGGTGATCGCGCGGCTGCACCTCGATCAGGACGAGGAATTCGTGCTGCCGGACGGCGACAGCCCGACGCTGAACTGGATCAAGGGCGCGCTCGGCATGCTGCCGCCACCCGGAAGCCGGAACCCGGTCAACATCGCCCTCGACACGCTCCAGAACCGGCTCAGCGTCCGGCGGGCCGAGCGGACCTTCGTGATCGATGTCTCCGTCCAGTCCCGCGATCCCGAGAAGGCCGCGCAGATCGCCAACGCCATCGGCGATGCCTACTTCGCCGAGGAGGCCTCGGCCCGGACCGACACCGCCCGCCGCGCCTCGGATGCCCTCGCGGGCCGCCTCGCCAGCCTCAAGCGGGACGTCGAGCAGGCCGAGGGTGCGGTCGTGCGCTATCGCGAGGATCACAAGCTCGTGGCGTCGAGCGGGCGGCTGCTCACCGATCAGCAGCTCGGCGACTTGAATCAGCAGCTCGTCACCGCCGCGATCAAGACCGCGGAAGCGAAGGAGCGGCTCGATCAGGCGCGCAAGATGCGCTCGTCGGATCCGAGCACCGCCCTGCCCGAGATGCTGCAATCGCTGGAGATGCAGGCGCTGCGTCAGCAATACGCCACGCTGTCCCGCAACACCGCTGAGCTGGCGACCCGGCTCGGCGAGCGTCACCCGGCCATGGCCGAGCAATACGCCCAGCAGCGTGACCTTCAGCGCCTGATCCAGCGTGAGAAGGAGCGGATCATCGACACCACCCAGAAGGATTACGACCGGGCTGCTGCCAGCGAGGCTGCGATCCGGGGGAGCCTCGACCGGGTCAAGACCGAGACGGTGTCGAGCGACCGGGCCTATGTCGGCCTGCGCGAGCTGGAGCGGACGCTCGAAGCCCGGCGGGGCGTCTACGAGGCCTATCTGAAGCGCGCCCGCGAGGCGAGTGAGCAGGAGCGGCTCAACACCACCAACGTGCGGATCATCTCGGTGGCGACGCCCGCCCGCCAGCGGACCTTCCCGCCGTCGCCGAAGATCGTGCTGCCGCTGGCCCTGGTGCTCGGTCTGCTCATGGGCGGCGGCATCGCCTTGATGCTCGGCGCCGACAGCGACCGTCGCCGTTCGCAGCGTGCCGCGCCGCGCCCGGCCGCGAGCTTCCGAGCCGCCGATGCGTAATCTCGGGCGGCTCGGACTCGATCTGGAAGCGGCGGACCCGCTTCCACGGGAGGTGCGTAGCGCACGGTCGCCCACCGCCCTGCTCCCCGGCTCGGCCCTGCCTGGCGCAACTGTCGAGCTGTTCGACCTGCGCTTCCAGACCGGCAGCGCCGAATCCATCGTGGCCGCGGTGGCGGCCCGGCCGGACGACGGCCCTCGGATGATCGTGACCGCCAATGTCGATCACATCGTCCAGCTCAGCACGGACACGGCCTTTCGGGGCGCCTACAGCCGGGCGGCCGCCCGGACACTCGATGGGATGCCGCTGGTCTGGCTGGCGCGGGCGGCCTGCCGTCGGCCGGTCCACCGGGTGACCGGTCACGACCTGATGGGCTGCGTAATGGCCGATCCGCCCGCCTTCGCCCGGCGGATCTTCCTGGTCTCTGCCCGCCAGGACGCGGCGGACGCGCTCGCGGCCCGGCTGCGGGACAGGGGCCTTCCGGATGGGGCGGTGGCGAGCGCGGTTCCACCCTTCGGCTTTGAGGCCGATCCGGACTACAGCGCAGCCCTCGCGGCGCAGATCCGGGCCCACGGGACAACGCTGCTGGTGATGGGCGTCGGGGCACCGAAGTCCGAGATCTGGATCGACCGGCACCGGGCCAAGCTCGGCAACCCGGTGGTGTTCTGCATCGGCGACGCGCTGAACGTGGCGGCGGGGTACCTGACACGCGCCCCGGGGCTGATGCAGCGCCTGGGCCTCGAATGGATCTTCCGCTTCCTTCAGGCACCGCGACGTCTGTTTCGGCGCTACTTCATCAAGTCCTGGCGCTTCATCGGCATCGTTGCCCGAGGCCGGCTGGTGGATCGCGGGGGTTGAACGGATCTGTCTCCTCGGGGGCCGTTTCCGGAAGCTGAGCGTCCGGATACAACCGCGTTCTCCTCTCCCCCGAGGGGAGCTGAAGCACCAGGCACGGCCACCTCGAGAGCCCGGCAGGCGCCGCCGCCCCGAACCTCAAAACAGGTCGGGCCGCCGCAATTGAAGCGCGTAGAGGAGCACCAGCGACTTCATGTCGGTGAGCCGACCGTCCCGGCCCATGGCGGCCAATTCCCGGAGCGGGATCTCGTGGACCGTGACCGCCTCGCCCTCCGAGGCCAGACCGCCGCCGGTCCCCGCCCGGTCGTCGGCCCCGTAGGCGGCCAGGAACAGGTCCATCCGCTCGGTGGAAATCCCCGGCATCGACCAAGCGCTCGCGATGGGGTCGAGTTGGCTCAGGCGCAGGCCCGTCTCCTCCATGGCCTCGCGCCGGGCTTCATCCTCGGCCGCGCCCTCGTCGAGCAGGCCCGCCGGAACCTCCATGTGGGTCGGCGGACCGTCGGAAAAGAGAACCGGCGCCCGGAACTGCGAGACCAGCGTGGCGACCCGCCGATCCGGATCGTACGGCAGGACTGCGACCGCCCGGCCGTGATCCTCGATTTCCCGCGTCATGCGGGTCCCATCCTCCTGGATGACTTCGGCCACGAGGAAACGGGCCCAGCCGTCGTGCACGAGGCGCACGCCCCCGATCCGTGGTGCCATGCCGGTTTCATCCCGTCCCTGGAAAGTCTGACGGATCGTTCAGGAATGCGGCGGCATCGCGGAACGCGCGATACGGAAGCACAGGCGATCACCGTGCCGCTCCGCCGCGTCGAGCCGGGCGCCCTCCTCGCGGACGAGATTCGGGATATCGATCATCGCCAGGGGATCGGTGCAGGTAACGACGAGAATCCTCCCTGCGGCCAGCCGGCGCAGCGCCTTGCGGGTGCGCAGGACCGGGAGCGGACATTTCAGGCCGCTGAGATCGAGATCGACGCTATTCGTCTCGTCCTGCACGCGGCACGCTCCCGATCCCGATTGCGAGCGTCTTAGGGCTGCGCCCATTCGCCTTGCAATCGTGCGCGGTCCGAAGCCGTCATTTTAACGCGCTCTCTTGCGCCGAACCTGTATCCACTTCGGCGGAGAACGCCCCAGACCTCACCGCTTCGGCGAACCGGTTCCGCTCACCATTCGGGATGGCTGAAGGCGGGCCCGTCATACCAATCCGGGTCGGACCACGCGTAGCGGGGCCCATAATAGCCGTACTCGAAACCGTGGGAGCGCGTCGGCGCGTAGGCGTAGCCGTACCCGAACGGCACCGGGTACTGGTACTCACCGTAGTAGCTGTAGAATGGCGGCCGGGTCGGCCCCGGCGGCGGGCCGGCGATGCGGCGGCCCATATTTGGTCCAGCGCGATACTGCGGCGGATCGGCGGCGAAGCTTGGACCGGCGCTGACCGACAGGCATGCCATTCCGGCCAGCAGGGCGGCGGCGTAGCGAATCATGGAACACTCTCCTGCGCATGACGGCATGCTTCGGAATGGTCCATCATTACGCTTCGGGCTTGCGTCGCGCTGGCGCGTTCGCAACGTCAACGCAGCCTTAAAACACGCATTCCGAGAAGGTCGCGCGCACGCAGGCGCCCCAGCGGCCCTCATAATCGGCGAGCAGATCGTCGGCCCGGGTCCGGCCGGCCGCCACGATGGCTTCGAGCGGCTGAAGATAGATCGTCTCGTCGCGACCCTCGGCGTCGCGGCGGCTGCGCGCGCGCAGGCCGGACCGTGCAATGGCCAGGGCCTCGGCGGCGACCGCGCCCAGCGTCGTGTGGGCCACCGGGGTGGCCAAGCCGAGCCGCGGCGCCGTGGCCCGTGCAGCCTCGCGGTTGGCCGCATTCCAGCCCTTCACGAGGTCCAGGGCGGCGTCGAGGGCCGATTCGTCATAGAGTAGCCCGGCCCAGAAGGCCGCTTGAGCGGCGATCATGCCGGGATCGCCGACATCGGCCCCGCGCATTTCGAGGAAGCGCTTGAGCCGCACCTCGGGGAAGGCGGTCGAGGCATGGTTGGCCCAATCCGCCACCGTGGCGTACTCGCCCGGGAGCTGCGGCAGCTTGCCAGCCATCAGGTCGCGGAACGAGGCACCCGACACGTCGTGGTAGGTGTCGCCACGCTTGACGAAGTACATCGGCATGTCGAGCAGCCAGTCGGCGTAGGCCTCGTAGCCGAACCCGGGCTCGAACGCGAAGGGCAGCATGCCGGTGCGGTCGGGATCGGTATCGCGCCAGATCTCGGAGCGGCGGGACAGAAACCCGTTCGGCCGCCCGTCGGTGAACGGCGAGTTGGCGAAGAGCGCGGTGGCGACTGGCTGTAGCGCCAGGGAGGCGCGCATCTTGCGCACCATGTCGGCCTCGGAGGCGAAATCGAGATTCACCTGCACGGTGGCGGTGCGCAGCATCATGTCGAGGCCCAGCGATCCGACCTTCGGCATGTAGGACGCCATGATCTTGTAGCGGCTCTTGGGCATAACCGGGGTCTCGTCCCGGCGCCATTTCGGGCTCATGCCGAGGGTCAGGAATTCGATGCCCAGGGGATCGGCTACCCGCTTGGTGGCCGCGAGGTGGGTCGCGAGTTCCGCCGCGGTGCCGTGGACGTCCGGCAGGGCCGCGCCGGACAGCTCGAACTGCCCGCCGGGCTCGATCGAGATCGCCCCGCCCTCCTCGGCCGCGAGGCCGATGATGTGGCCCATGTCGAGGATCGGCTCCCAGCCCGTCTCGCGAGCGAGGCCCTCCAGAAGGGCTTTGATGCCCCGGTCCCCGTCGTACGGCACGGGCGCCCGGTTGTCCCGGTAGAACGGGATCTTCTCGTGCTCGGTCCCAATGGCGAATCGCGCGCGTGGCTTCTCGCCGGCCGCGAACCATTCGATCAGTTCGGCACGCGAGGTAATCGGCGTGCTGTCGTTGCTGTCGCGCGCCATGCGCCACCCGTCCGTGCGTCTGACCTGAGCCTGGGATGAGCGCGCCGGGTTGCTCCGACGGGTCCGTCCGGTTCCCCCACCGGCGAACGGGGTCCGGGCGGACGCCCGCCCCCGACCCCGACAAGGGCGCGGCGCAGGCGGCGTCCGTTCACGCACATAGTCGAGGCGCCGAGAACCCACAACGCGGCGCCGTGGACCGACATGCGCGAACACGTCCGTACCGCGGAAACAATCAGACGCCGCCACGCCCCGATGTGCGCGGGCACACATGAAATTTGGCCGACGCGTCCATCACCGCGCGTCACCGAGCACGGCCTGGACCAGGGCCAGCACCGCGACCGCTGCGGTGTCGGCCCGCAGGATCCGCGGGCCGAGCGACAGGGCGACTGTGTTGGGCCGGGCCCGGATCAGGACCCGTTCCTCGTCTGAGAAGCCGCCCTCCGGCCCGACCAGCACGGCGAGCGGCGGCGGCGCCTCGGGATCGGCTGCGGCCGCGAGCGCCTTCACCGGATCGCGCACCGGCGCGTCCTCGTCGCAGAACACGACGAGCCGCTCGGGATCGAGGTCTTCCAGCACGTCGGCGAGCCGCTCGGGATCCGGACAGTCCGGGATCGCCAGGATGCCGCACTGCTCCGCGGCCTCGACGGCGTTGGCACGCAGGCGGTCCATGTTGACCCGGTCACCTTGCGTATAGCGGGTGATCACCGGCCGGATCGTGCCGGCCCCCATCTCGACCGCCTTCTGCGCGAGATAATCTAGGCGTGCGCTTTTCAGCGGGGCGAACAGGTAATGGAGATCGGCGGGCGCAGGCTGCGGGCGGGTCTGCACGGCGACGCGCAGGTCGGCGCCCTTCCGTCCCGTCTGGATCAGATGGGCCCGCCACTCGCCGTCGCGGCCGTTGAAGACCAGAACGGGGTCGTCCGGCCCCCGGCGCAGGACGTTCAGCAGATAGTTCGCCTGCGCCCGTTCGAGCGGCAGGCTCACACCCTCGGCAAGGTCGGCTGCGACGTGGAGGCGCGGGGCGGTGAAATCGTAGGCCGGCATGCCGGCGTGGTCGCAAGGCGACTCGACCCTGTCAACGCCGGAGGCGCCGACGAAAGTGTTGCCAAAGGGTTACGACCGCGGCTTTTCGGCTTTCGACGCACAGACGTCTGGGAGAGCCGGTTTGTCGCTCGATTGACGCCACATTCCTATGGCGAACCCATCAATACGGAATTGGGCCGGCCGCACGCGGATTCGGCAGGGGCGTCGAGGGAGTTGCGGGATGGTGAAGGGGCGGTTGAGTCTGGGAGCGGCGGTGCTGGTCGGCACCGTGATGGTCGGCACGGCAGCCTCCGCGCAGAGCGCTGCACCGGAATGCGGCGCGATCCAGAAGACCCTGGCCGAGCGCAAGGCGCTGGTCAGCAAGGCGAACGCGGCCTCGCAGACGAAGAAGAAGATGACCCCGCAGGAGGCCTGCGCCCTGTTCGGACGGCTCCAGTCCAACGGTGCCGAGGGCATGAAGTGGATCACCGCCAACAAGGAATGGTGCTCGATCCCCGATTCCTTCGCGGAGGGCTTCAAGGCCGACCACATGAAGGTCAGCGGCATCCGCACCAAGATCTGCAGCGTGGCCGCCCAGGCGACCAAGATGGAGGCCCAGGCCCGCGCGCAGGCCTCGGCTCAGGCCAGCGGCCAGGGCGGCGGCCTGCTCGGCGGTCCGGGCTTGACCGGCAGCTTCAAGCTGCCGCAGGGCGCGCTGTAAGAGCGTCGCGCGCGCTCTTCACCGAATTTGTCGCCCGTTCGGCACGAAAGAGCGCGTCAATGCGAGATCCGAGAGCCGCGCCCGATTGCAACACGATCGGGCACGGCTCCAAGGGGTTGCGGATCCGACGCGAATTCTTCCTCCGCGACGGCGGGGGGATCGACATGCGGGACGCCCGGAGATCCGGCCGATGAGCGGGCAGCCGACGGGCGGTGTCGTGATCGAGGATCGACGTCCGGCCGATGCGGTCGCGGGCCATTGGGTCGAGCGGCTCGCTCCGCGATCCTGGCGCCCCTATCTCCGACTCGCGCGGATCGACCGGCCGGTGGGCTGGTGGCTGCTTCTGCTCCCGTGCTGGTGGTCGGCCGCGCTGGCCGCGATCGCGGCGGACCAAGCCTTTCCCGATCCCTGGCACTGCCTGCTGTTCCTGATCGGCGCGGTGGCGATGCGCGGAGCGGGCTCGACCTACAACGACATCGCCGACCGCGACCTCGACGCGCAGGTCGAGCGCACACGGCTGCGCCCCCTCCCCTCCGGTCAGATCCGGCCGCGCCACGCGGCCCTGTTCCTTGTGGTCCAGGCCCTGGTGGGGCTCGCGGTACTCTTGCAATTCAACGAGCAGGCGATCCTGATCGGGCTGTGCTCGCTGCTGCCGGTCGCGATCTACCCGTTCATGAAGCGCATCATGCCGCTGCCCCAGGGCGTGCTGGGGCTGGCCTTCGCTTGGGGTGCGCTGATGGGCTGGGCGGCGGTATTCGCGCGCCTCGATGCATCGCCGCTGTTGCTCTACGCGGGGGCGTGGTTCTGGATCGTCGGCTACGACACGATCTACGCGGTCCAGGACATCGAGGACGACGAGATGGCCGGGATCCGCTCGTCCGCCCGCCTGTTCGGCCAGCATGTCCGCGGCGCGGTCGGGCTCTGCTACGCGCTGGCAGCGGCGCTGGTGGCGCTGGCGGCATGGCGGGCCGGGGCGGGACCCGTAGGTTTCCTGGGTGTGGCGGCCTTCGCCGGGCATCTCGCCTGGCAGGTCCTGTCCCTGCGGGAGCGTGACGGGCGCGGGGCGCTGACCCTGTTCCGCTCGAACCGCGATGCGGGCCTGATCCTATTCGCGGGCCTCACAGCCGACGCGCTGCTGCGCACCTTCGCGTAATGCGCCGCGCCGATCAGGTCCGGGCGATGATTTCGTTCTCGCCGCGATAGATCTGCGGCCGCGCCGGCAACCGGCCGGTCTTGCGGCGAGCGAGGAAGCGCGGGCGGCGACCGCCAAGCCCGGCATGGCGCCGACGAATCCGGACCCGGCCGAGAATCAGGCGGCCGATCTGCTCGGTGACAGGCTGGAGCACGCCATCCTCGCGGACGATCATCCGCACCAGTCCGGCGCGCGCCGCGATGTCGCGCCAGATAGCGACGACGTCATCCTCGTCGAAGCAGCCGAGCCGGTGCAGTTCCCCGCCCGCGGTGTCGACCAGGATCAGGCTGAACCGATCGGCCCCGGCCATCTCGGCCTCCTCGACGGCGTAGGCCAGCGCGATCCCGGCGGCGCGACGGGCGCCCGGGATGCGGCCGATCACCGGGAGCGGCGAGGCCGTGAGATGAAGCGTGCCCTCGGCAACCGGCATGCAATGTCCTGCGCGACGTTCGTCCGTGTACGGGGAAGTGTTCATCGGTCCGAGTCCCTAGGGCAAGTGGCGGCCGCTGCCGGGCCGTCCGTTATGCCAAGCAAAATCGCACCCGAACTCCTCCGCACCGCTTAAGAGCCGTCGTTAAGCGATTCTGGACAGGGCTGTCATTTGTGGAATGCTCAATGCTTCCTTGAATGCTCAACATTTCCTTGCGCGGATTGTTCGTTATCGATTGATCAACCAGCATCCTTGTGGCGGTGCGGGCGGCGCCGTACAACGGGAGGGTCGGGCGTGCGATACTCCGTGCCCTGTCCTCTCAGCCCGAACGCAAAGCCATCCGCGCGACCGGGTGGACGGCGCGACAGGCCCCTGGGCCCCCACAATGTCTACGCGGAGCACGATGCCCGAGCCCCTCACCGACGACGCCGTATCCGCCTTGATGCCGGAGCTGCGCGCCGTCATGCGCGAGGCCGCCGACATCGCGCGGCCATACTTTCGGCTCGGCGGCAACACCACCGCGCGGATCTGGTCGAAGGCCGGTGGCTCACCGGTGACCGAGGCTGACGTGGCGGTGGACGCCTTCCTGAAGGTCCGCCTGAGCGCGCTCGTCCCGCGGGCGGCGTGGCTGTCGGAGGAGACTGCCGACGACCCAGCGCGCCTCGGCCACGACCTCGTCTGGATCGTGGATCCGATCGACGGCACCCGGGCGTTCCTGTCGGGCCACCCGGATTGGTCGATCGCGGTCGCGCTGCTCGCCGACGGCGAGCCGCTGATCGGCTTCGTGCACGCGCCGGCGCTGGAAGTCGATTACGAGGCCGTGCGCGGACGAGGCGCGACCCGGAACGAAGCATCGATCCGTGTCGATGCACGGCAGGACTTGCCAGGGGCACGCGTCACTGGCCCGAAGCCGATGCTCGACCGCTTGGCGCGGGGCGCCGGGCCGAACCCGGACTTCACGGTGATCGCACGGATCCCGTCGCTCGCCCTGCGGCTCGCGCGGGTGGCGGAGGGGAGTGTCGATGTGGGCATGATCTCGGGCCATGCCCGGGATTGGGATCTCGCGGCCGCCGATCTGATCCTGCGCGAGGCCGGGGGGATCGTCTGCGACCTCGATGGCGTAGCCACCCCATACAACCGGGCCGATCCGGTCCACAACGAACTGCTCGCGGTCCCGGCGGCCCTGCGTGATCCCGTGCTCGCGGCCTGGGGCCGCTGAGCTGGGATCGCTGAGCGCGCCTCAGTTCGCCTGCGCTTCGCGGAGCGTAACCGCAGTCGGGGCGAGCCCGAGGCGGTCGGCGAGATGCCAATGCAGCTCGCGTGGGGAATGGTAGTTGTAAGAGCGATCGATCAGGTAACTGATGTCAGCTCCGGTCTGGTCCGCGTTCCGCGCTTCGGCGAGCTTGCCGACCCGGAAGGTCGGGGCATCGGTCACGGGGGAACGAAGTCCGCGGCGGCGTGTGTACTCGAATAACATAAACGTCTTTTCTTTTCTGATCTTTTCTGGACCGGATGTTTGCTTGATCCGGCATCGTTTCTGGGATGTTGCCTCCGGCGCGACCTGCTCCCGGACGGTCTTGCCCGGATCGGTAGCGTCGGAAGGGGGAGCCGCATCTTGCGGCCGGCTCGCGGTCCTTACCGAGGCCCCCGTCGCGTCATGCGCATCACGAGGGCAGGGTCGGATCCGCCGAGGGATCAGGCCGCCTGAAGGTTGCCCGCGGCGTCCTTGCCGCTGCGCTTGTCGGTCAGGATCTCGTAAGTGACCCGCTGACCTTCGATCAGGTTGCGCATTCCGGCGCGCTCCACAGCCGACACGTGGACGAACACGTCCTTGCCGCCATCGTCAGGCTGGATGAAGCCGTAGCCCTTGGTTTCGTTGTACCACTTTACAGTACCGGTATTCACGTAGTGTCCCTCATTCGTCCATAGGCCACCGGCGCGGCGCGAGGGCCGCGTGGTGCACCACGGTCTTTCTGGATTTGGCCAGTGTGGCGGGGCGCGAGTCGCTGAACCAAAACGGCGTCAGCCTCGGTGGGTAAGCCCCCCACACACCTATTTAGGCGAGCGCTGCGGCGGCAACAAGGCGCCGGCTGCGTATCTTCTGCGTCGCAGGCTGGGGCGGAACGCACATCCGGGATGCACGGCCCCCTGTGATTTCGGGGCTCCGCGATGCATATACGGTGTGCGTGCAAACAGTTACGGCGCGCGGCTCTGGACGATACATGGCAGGCATATCGGTCTCGCTGGACGGTGCGAACATCCAGCTGTCCTTCCAGAAGGACGATCAGGCGACGGCGGTGGTGATGGATGCCCGGGCCGCCCGCGCCCTCGTGCGCGCCGTCGGTCAGCTCCTTACGGCGATCGACGACACCGACGAGCCCGACCTGGGGGACGAGATGGGCGACGAGGAGATCGCGATGCTCGACGTCACGTCATCGGCGATCGAGGTCGGCACCGACGAGGAGGGACAGGCCGTGGTCGCGCTCCAGGCCGGCGCGCTGCCGCCGTTCCAGCTACGCCTGACCGACGAAGAGGCCCGCCACGTGGTGACGAGCCTCTCCGAGATCCTCAACGCGCCGCGCGACGTTCGCACCTCGCACGGCGGCCACTGACCGCCCGCGTCACATGCGCGTGCCGGGATCGGTCGGCGCGCCCGGGAATACGTCGGGCTCGGAACCAGGGCCACCCGGCTCACCGATGCCGGGATCGTTCACCGGATAGGGCATGCGCGGTCCGGTCGGGCCGATATCGGGCTCCTCATCGGGGATGGGCGGGGGCGGCGGCAGATCGCCGGGCGTAGGCTCGGGTAGGCCGGGATTGGCCATGACGCGGCTCCTATCAGTTCGGGATTGGGACCAACGGATCGGGCGCCCGGCAGTTCCTCTATGGGCGGGATCGGAAGCGCCTGGAGCCGTGCCAGATCGCGTCGCACACAGGACACGACAGTCGCGCGCCGACGAGCCTTGAGGGGCGCGACCTGCCCCATCTCCCGGGCGGGCTAGCGGATTCCACATCGGGTTCGGGATCATCGTGCGGTTGCCAAATGGGGCGGCCCAGATGGCTCAAGCGCCCCCCCTCCCCCCTCTGCGGGGGAGGGGGGGCGCTTGAGCCGCTTTCGCCTCTCCAAGGAAGATAAGTGCATCCGTTAGCCCCGCGAGGGGGAGGGGAAACGCGCGGGTTTCTCAAGCCCTTGGTGTTCGGCAGAGATGTGTGAATCCGCAAGCCCGCACGGGAGAGGGGACCCGCGCATCAATCGGCGAAGGCGGCATCCCTGTCGTGTACCGTGCGCGTTGCAATCGGGCACGGCTCTCAGCTCTTGTCGTGACGCGCTCTGTTGCGCCGAACCGGTGTCCACTTCGGCGGAGTGCGCTCTAACCGCCCGCGCGCTCGCCCAAAACCTCCAGTACGGCGACGCTGCGGATCGGGCGCCCGTACTCGTCGGACCCCTCCACGGTGACGCGATGGGCGCCCGGCGCGAGGTCGTCGGGCAGCCGCGCCGTCCAGATGTGGGTGGAGGGTATGGCCTGCACCCAGCTCTTCTTGGTCTCGAGATAGCGGGCGAAGAGTTCCGCGACGAACGGATCGGTTCGCCGGGTCCGGGTCATCGCCTGAGCCGGCCGGTCGCCGATCCGGAACGCCAGGTTCGTGCGCGGGCCGCCATCGAACACGTTCACCACCAGATTCGTGTCGGCGAGCGCATCCTGCGGGACCGGCGACCGGAGTCCCTGTACCGGCCGGGTCAGGCGGATCACCTCCACGGCGCCGGCCCGCGCCTCGCTCTCGAACAGGATCCGCATCGTCTCGTCCGGCTGACCCTGCGCCGGCAGGTAGCGGGTCGTGTAGTCGGTCCCGCGCACCGACAGGAGGTGGAAGCCGTTCGGCGTGCCGTCGCGGCTGTCGGCCGAGGGGATGCCGGTGCGCGTATCGGGCCCGCTCCACCACGAGCCCGACACGGCGGTCAGCACGTGATGATGGTGCCCCTGGGCCGGGTAGTGGTGCTCGGTGGTGTGGGTGTGACCGGCCAGACTCAGCACCTTGCGCCCCGCCAGCAGGTCGAGGAGTTCCGCGCGGTCGGTGGTGATGCCGTGGGGATCGTCGGGCGTCGTGTCGGTGACGAGCGGGATGTGCATGGCGAGCACGATCAGGTCGTCCCGCGGAATTTCGGCCAGCAGGTTGCGCAGGAAGGTCAGGCTGCGCTCGCCGATCCGGCCCCGGTAGGTGTTGGCTCCCACCGGCACCGGCGGCCCCAGCCACTCGACATTGTCGAGCATCACGAACCACGCCCGCCCGTGGCGGAACGCGTAGGTCGGCGCGCCGAACACCCGCTTCCAGGTTTCGCGGCTGTAGCGGGCATCGGGCGACTGCATGTTGAGGTCGTGGTTGCCCGGCAGGCTGTACCAGGGCAGGCCGATCCGGCCGACGATGCGGTTCGAGCGGCCGTAGAGTGACAGATCGTCGAACAGCACGTCGCCCATGGTCATGCCGAAGGCGGCGGGGATCGCCATGGCGCGGGCGATTGCGGTGTCGCGCACGTGGTCGAGTTCGAACCGGCTCTCGGGCTGCGGATCGGTGAACAGGACGACGTCGAAATCCGCGGGCTCGTCGACGCGGGTCAGCGTAAAGTCGATCGAGGCCGGCAGGGGGCCGGTCGGCGCTACGCCCCGGTAGCGCAGGCCCACGCTTGCGGGGGTGCCGTCCGGCTGGTGGATGTAGGAATGGCGCGGCACGTTGTCGGCGTCCCGCGGCAGGGCATAGCCCGGGGGCTTGATCACGAAGACCGCGCCGTCGCCGGGCATCGGCAGCCGGTAGCGGCCCTGGTCGTCGGTGCGCGCGATCTCGCGGCCGTTGGAGACGAGGACCCCCGGCAGCGGTGCCCGGTCCCCGCCAGCCCCATCCACAGCGTCGACGATCCCGGTCGCCTCCGCGGCGCCCTGCGCGTCGGCACGTCCGGCCACGAGGCCCAGACCTGCGAGACCGACCACGGTCTCGCGGCGGGTCAGGCGTCCGTCTCCGGGAATGGGTTCGCGCGACATCGGGACTCCTGAAGAGAATCGTGCTTCGCCGCCCGGCAAAGCCGCGACCGAGACGTGGTTTCAAGCGGCCAAGCAGACGCAGTTGACCGGGGGATGACAAACACCCTCGGAAACGCGCGAGGCCCGCATCTCGGCGGAGATGCGGGCCTCGAAAAGTCCGAACCGAGCGTATCGGCCGGTCGCTTACTCCTCGTCGCCGGGCTCGAAGCTCTGCGGCATCGGCTCGGCGCTGGCGACCGGGGTCGGCGCGCCGATGGTCGAGGGCACGTTGACGCCATCGCGCTTGTAGATGTCGTCGCGGAACTGGACGATCCCGTCCGGGGTCGACCACGCCGTGATGTAGGTCCAGTAGACCGGCACCGGCTGGGCGATGTTGGCGTCGACGCGCTTGCCGCTCTCGATCGCCTCTTCGACCTTCTGGCGATCCCAGCCGGGCGTGTCCTTCAACAGCCACGTGATGTACTCGCGCACGTTCTGCACGCGCACGCAGCCCGAGGAGATGAAGCGGAAATCGTCGCCGAACACGCCCTTGGTGTTCGTGTCGTGCATGAACACGCCGTAGGGGTTCGGGATGTTGATGCGCACGATGCCCATCGAGTTGAAGTCGGCGCCCGAATCCTGCCGATAGGTGAAGCGGGTGCCCTCGTCGGAGAACCAGTTCACGGATTTCGGCGAGACCTCCTGACCGTTGGCCAGGATGCGGATCTTGTTGTCCGTCAGGTAGTTCGGATCCTTCTGCATCTTCGGGATCAGGTCCTTCTTCACGATGGAAGCCGGGACCGTCCAGGTCGGGTTGAAATTGATCTGCGTCGCCTTGGTGTTCATGATCGGCGACTGGCGGTCGATTTTGCCGACGCCCGCGGCGTGGAGCGTGACGACCTGACCGTTCTCGACCGTCTCGACGAGCGCGGCCGGGATGTTGGTGATCACGAAGCGGCGGCCGAGATCGCCTGAATAGGAGCGCAGGCGGACCACATTGGTCTCGAGCTGGCGCAGGCGCACGTCGGCGGGCACGTTCATCGCCTGCTGGGTAGCGAGGCTCATCGTGCCGGTCTGGCTGAGGCCGTGGCGGGCCTGGAAGCGCTTCACGCCGGCGGCGACGTAGGAATCGTATACGCCCGAACCACCGGCCGCCGAATCGAGATCGCCGGTGACGATCAGGCGCTGGCGCACGGCGGCCACGGCCGGGCCGCGGGAGCCGACCCGCAGGTGCTCGGCACCGGAGACCGGCCGCCAGCCGCCGCGGGTGACGATGTCCTTGTAGCGCTCGACCATCTGCTCGGTCGCCGCCACCGTCTGGGGCGACAGAATCGGCACGGTCTCGCGCTGCACCTGCATGCCGGCGGGGGAGGCATAGTCCTGCGCCCATTCGGCCTGGGCGTAGTTGCCCTGGTCGCGGGCTTGGGCGGTGCCGATTCCCAGGGCGCCGAGGGCGGCCACGCTCAGGAATGTCGTGAACCGGTTGTGTGCCGTCTTGCGCATCGGTCGCTGGCTCTGGTCCGGAGTTCGTTCGGATCGTGGCGGGAGAAGATGGTCTCGGCCGTCACGGTGTTGGGTTGTGGCTTAAGACTCCCTATCGAAGGGGCCGGAATATGGCGTCGCGGTGCGCCAGCGCACGCGGCCTTCGGATGCGGCAGCCTGGCAACAGCCACGGGCTCTCGGGTGTGGCAGGGATGCCATAGCGGTTCGGAGCGGACCGCGAACGGGCGCAGCATGGACCACGCTTCGGCCAGATCGAGACGACGCGACCGCGATCCCGCGGCGCCCCTGCGCGCCGCAATCGCCGTTCTGGCGCTCTACGCCGTCGTCCTCCAGGTCTTCTTGGGCGGTCTGATGCCGCTCCCGGCCGCGGCCGACGGCCTGTGCGCGCAGCATGCGGCCTCCGATACGATGCCGGACAGGCTGCCTGCGCACGACCACGGCGATTGCTGCACGGCGGCGCAGTTCCCGGGCACCGCACTCCCGGACCGCGTCGCGCCCACCGTCGTGGCCTGGACGGCCGAGGCCCGTGGTAAGGCCGCCTATCGGACCGTCAGCCGGATCGGCGCCCGCGCCCCGCCGGACCGCAGCGTATCACCGCGTGGCCCCCCATCCGCCTGAGCGAGCGTTTCTCGACGAATCCCTCAGAACGGATGCATCCCCATGAAGAGTCTCATTCCGGCCGTGATCGGCCTCGGCCTCGTCGCCTCTGCGGCGCAGGCCCACGCGGTGCTGGAGCGCAAGCAGGCGAGCCCCGGCGCGTCCTATCGCGGCGTCGTCCAGATCATGCACGGCTGCGACGGCAAGCCCACCATCAAGGTCAGTGTCAGCATCCCGGAGGGGCTGATCGGCGCCAAGCCGATGCCGAAGCCCGGCTGGACGCTGGCGACCACCCGTGGCGCCTACGCCAAGACCTACACGACCCATCACGGCACGGCCGCGGAGGGCGTGAAGTCAATCACGTGGAGCGGCGGTTCCCTGCCGGACGACCAAGTCGACGAGTTCACCTTCCTGGCGCAGGTCGCCGACACGTTCGAGCCCGGCGCGACAATCTACGTGCCGGTGCAGCAGGATTGCTCCGAGGGCAGCCATTCCTGGTCCGAGATCCCGAAGCCCGGCCAGGATGCTCATGACCTGAAGGCGGCGGCCCCCGCCTTCCGGATCGTTCAGGCCGCCCAGGCGGCGCCCGTGCAGGCGGCCCCCATCAAGGCCGGCGACCTGACGATCGAGACGCCGTGGCTGCGCGCCACGCCGAACGGCGCCAAGGTGGCGGGCGGCTACGTGCGCATCACCAACACCGGCAGCACGCCGGACGTGCTGACCGGGGCCGCGGTGCCCTTCGCCAAGTCGGGCGACATCCACTCCATGTCGATGGAAGGTGGTGTCATGAAGATGGCACCGGTCTCCGAGGGCCTGACCATCAAGCCCGGCGAGACCGTCGAGTTGAAGCCCGGCGGCTATCACCTGATGTTCGAGGGCCTCACCGGCGCGCCGAAGGCCGGCGACACCGTCGCGGGGACGCTCACCTTCCAGCGGGCCGGTACCGTGCCAGTGACCTTCTCGGTGGCCCCGATCGGGGCGGCCGCGCCCAGCGGCCAGCATCAGCACCAGCACTAGCAACCCTGAGGGAGCAGCGCGCCGCGAACGGCCCGTCACGAGCGCCTCAAGGTGCACACCCGATCCTACGGCAGCGAGACCGGACCACCGGGGCGTCAGCCCCGGCTGATCCCGGCTGTGCGGCGCGTGCTGGCGATCCTCGTCCTGTACGCGCTCGCGCTCCAGGGCGTCCTCGGCGGCCTCGCGATGGCCGCCGCGGCGGGGCCGGAGCACGTCCTGTGCTTGGCCAGCAGCCCCATCGACGGATCGCGCCCTTACGATCCGCACATCCCGGCCCACGGGCCGATGGTTTGCTGCGTCGCGTGCCATGCCGCCGCCCCGGCAGCCCTC
>NZ_JALNUM010000259.1:0-1060 GCF_026540795.1 Methylobacterium sp. GC_Met_2 | reverse complement strand
ATACCAACCTTCGTTGAGCGGGACTCACGGGGTAGCCTCGGCGGCTGAAGATTGGTTCTGTCTTCGGGTTTGGAGCCTGAGGAGGATGGGATGGCTGCTCCGGTGCCGCTGCGGTCGGACTTTGACGCTCAGGGCCTGCGTGCCCTGGCCAAGGGTTCGCGTGATCCCGCCCAGACCCGGCGCCTGCTGGCTGTGTCGGCGATCTACGCGGGCGGGTCGCGGACGCAGGCCGCCGCGCTGGGCGGGGTCGGGCTCCAGACGGTGCGGGACTGGGTCGTGGCGTTCAACGTGCACGGTCCGGACGGGCTGATCGGCGGCAAGGCGCCCGGAGCCCGCCCGCGCCTGAACGCCGAGCAGCGGGACGCGCTGCGCACGCTGGTCGAGCAGGGGCCGATGCCGGCCGCCCACGGGGTGGTGCGCTGGCGGCTGGTCGATCTCGCCCAGATCCTGTTCGAGGATCACGGCGTCTCGGTGTCCGAGCAGACGCTGAGCCGGGTCCTGCGGGGCATGGGCTACCGCAAGCTCTCCGCCCGCCCGCGCCACCACGCCCAAAACCCGGACGACAGCCCGGCTTTTAAAAAAGCTTCCCCGCCCGCATGGCGGAGATCGCGCAGGCCAATGGCGGCAAGCCGATAGAGATCTGGTTTTCCGACGAGGCCCGGGTCGGCCAGAAGAACACGATCCACCGGCGCTGGGCCCGCCGCGGCACGCGCCCTGCCGCGCCCAAGGACCAGCGCACCGCCTCGGCCTACATCTTCGGGGCGATCTGCCCCGCCCTCGGCAAAGGGGCCGGCCTCGTCATGCCCCGCTGCACCACCGAGGCGATGGGGCTGCACCTCGAAGAGATCGCCAGGACCGTCGCCCCCGATGCGCACGCCGTGCTGCTGCTCGATCAGGCCGGCTGGCACACGACCAGGAAACTCGTCGTACCCGCCAACATCACCTTGCTGCCCCTGCCGGCCCGCTCCCCCGAACTCAACCCCGTGGAGAACCTATGGCAGTTCATGCGCGACAACTGGCTCGGCAATCGGATCTTCGCATCCTACGCCGACATCCTCGA
>NZ_JALNUM010000258.1:0-1102 GCF_026540795.1 Methylobacterium sp. GC_Met_2 | reverse complement strand
ATCGCAGCGTTTGAGCGCCCTCACGCTCCTGCCGGCGAGCGCGCCGGTTGCCGTGTCCTCCCCGTTCACGTGTAGCCGGCGCGTCCTACACAGTGACAGTGCGCCCTTTGGATCGGCGCACATCCTCCCGAAGACAGCAGGTGCTACAGCGCAACTCATGAACGTAGCGGCGCGATCTTCCAGGCTGATTTTCTCCCGATCAGATTTGTAGTTGTGAATCGGTCGCAGTTAGCGTACAAGTCACAGATCGATCTTTGGCCAGATATTCGGCCGTATCGCCTGAATAGGGCGAGCGCTCTGCATAGCTCCCATTTTCGACCACCAGCGACCGAGCGCGTGCGATGCATGCGCCCGACCTGTTCGCCTGCCTCGATAGATACGGAATACCTATGACCATCGGCACCGTTAAGTGGTTCAACGACACCAAGGGCTTCGGCTTCATCCAGCCGGACGATGGCGGTAAGGACGTGTTCGTCCACATCTCGGCCGTCGAGCGTGCCGGGATGAACAACTTGGTCGAGGGCCAGAAGGTCTCCTACGAGATGGAGACCGACCGCCGCAGCGGCAAGCAGTCGGCCGGCAGCCTTCAGGCCGCCTGAGCCGCGCTCATCGGCCTCTGACGCGTTTCGAAGCCGTTCCCCCGGGGGCGGCTTCATCTGTTTCTGACGCCGGGTCTCGGCTTCGGCGCGATGAAGGACTGTACGTGGGTCAATTCAAAACAAGCCAGCTCGTCGATCGCCTGGATGCGACAGCAAAAGCGCGACAGGCGACGCTTGACCGGTTCCGGGCCCGCCCGGCGGCGGATGACCCGACGGTGCTGGCCCGGCAGGCCGAGCGGCAGGCCCTGTCCGAGGCGCGCGAGGTGCGGGTCACCGAGCGCGAGGCGGCCCGTACGGCCGCCGAGGCCGAGCGTGAGGCGGAGGCCCTTGCCGCGCGTGAGCGCGCCGAGGCGGAACTCGTCCGCCAAGCTGCCGAGAGGGCGGAGCAGCAAGCCGCACTGGCAGCCGAGCAGAAGGCCGCGCGCGATGCACGCTTCGCGGCTCGGAAAGCCAAAGCACGCCGATAGGCCAGCCCGGCCCGCAGAACCTCATTATCGAAGGAC
>NZ_JALNUM010000257.1:0-1113 GCF_026540795.1 Methylobacterium sp. GC_Met_2 | reverse complement strand
TCAGTCGTTGATGGCGGCGACGACGCCGGCACCGACGGTGCGGCCGCCCTCGCGGATGGCGAAGCGCAGCTTCTCTTCCATGGCCACCGGCACGATCAGCACCACGTCCATGGTCACGTTATCGCCCGGCATCACCATCTCGGTGCCCTCGGGCAGCGTGCAGATCCCGGTCACGTCCGTCGTGCGGAAGTAGAACTGCGGCCGGTAGTTCGTGAAGAACGGCGTGTGACGGCCACCCTCCTCCTTGGTCAGGATGTACGCCTCGGCCTTGAACTTGGCGTGCGGCTTCACCGAACCCGGCTTGCACACGACCTGGCCGCGCTCCACGTCCTCGCGCTTCGTGCCGCGCAGCAGCACGCCGACGTTGTCGCCCGCCTGACCCTGGTCGAGCAGCTTGCGGAACATCTCCACGCCGGTCACCGTCGTGGTCTGCGTGTCGCGGATGCCGACGATCTCCACCGTCTCACCCACCTTCACGATCCCGCGCTCGACGCGGCCCGTCACCACCGTGCCGCGGCCCGAGATCGAGAACACGTCCTCGATCGGCATCAGGAACGGCATGTCGATCGGACGCTCCGGCTGCGGGATGTAGCTGTCCACCGTCGCCATCAGCGCCAGCACCGCTTCCTTGCCGATCTTCGGCTCCTTGTCCTCCAGCGCCATCAGCGCCGAGCCCTTGGTGATCGGGATGTCGTCGCCCGGGAAGTCGTACTTCGAGAGGAGCTCGCGCACCTCCAGCTCGACCAGCTCCAGCAGCTCCTCGTCGTCGACCATGTCGACCTTGTTCAGGAACACCACCAGCGCCGGCACGCCGACCTGACGGGCCAGCAGGATGTGCTCGCGGGTCTGCGGCATCGGGCCGTCGGCCGCCGACACCACCAGGATCGCGCCGTCCATCTGCGCCGCGCCCGTGATCATGTTCTTCACGTAGTCGGCGTGGCCGGGGCAATCCACGTGCGCGTAGTGACGGTTGGCCGTCTCGTACTCCACGTGCGCCGTCGAGATCGTGATCCCGCGCGCCTTCTCCTCCGGAGCCTTGTCGATCTGGTCGTAGGCCGTGAACGTCGCGCCGCCCGTCTCAGCCAGCACCTTCGTGATCGCCGCCGTCAACGA
>NZ_JALNUM010000256.1:0-1143 GCF_026540795.1 Methylobacterium sp. GC_Met_2 | reverse complement strand
CTAGTGCACTGACTCAGACGGATGGTTCAGGGGATCGGCTGACGGCTGCGATGATGTCGGTGGCGGGTTTGGTCCAGACGAAGGGTTTGGCGCGCCGGTTGTGCTCGGCGATGTAGCGTTTGATCGCCGCCTGCAGGTCGACGACGCCGGTGAAGGAGCCTCGCCGCAGCCGACGACGGGTGAGTGCGGAGAAGAAGCCCTCGACCGCGTTGAGCCACGAGGCCGAGGTCGGGGTGAAGTGGAACGTCCAGCGCGGGTGGCGGGCGAGCCAGGCGCGCACCTTCGGATGTTTGTGGGTCGCGACGTTGTCGAGGATCGCGTGGATCGCCTTGCCGGGCGGGACAGTGGCCTCGACGGCGTTGAGGAACCGGATGAACTCACCGTTCCGGTGGCGCTGCATGCAGCGGCCGAGCACGGTGCCCGCCAGGACGTCGAGGGCGGCAAACAGCGTCGTGGTGCCGTGACGGGTATAGTCGTGGGTCTGGGCGGCGGGATAGCCGGGGGCGAGTGGCTGGTCCGGGCGGGTTCGCTCCAACGCTTGGATCTGGCTCTTCTCATCGATGGACAGCACTACCGCGTGGGCGGGCGGGGCCATATAGAGGCCCACGACATCCTCGACCTTGGCGGCGAAGGCGGGGTCGCGCGAGCGCTTGAACGTGCGCAGCCGATGCGGCTGGAGGCGGTGAGCGTCCCAGATCCGCTGCACGGCGCGCAACGAGATCCCGACGGCGCGGGCCACGGCACGGCCGGTCCAGTGGGTGACCTCGCCCGGCGGCTCCGAGCAGGTCAGCGCCAGGACCTCGGCCACCGTCTCGGTCGAATGGGGCGGCGTGCCGGGCGGACGCGTCTTGTCGCGCAGTAGACCTTCGACACCCGCCTCGGCGTAGCGCCGCTGCCAGCGCCACACGGCGGGGCGGCTGACGTCTGCCCGCCGGGCCACGTCCTGGACGCTCAAGCGCTCGGCCGAGAGCAGGACGATGCGGGCGCGCTGGATATGCTTGAGCGGACGGGAGCGGTCGCTGGCGATCGCCGCCAACCGCTCCGCGTCGGTTGGGTGAAGGAGCACGCATACCGTCTGGGCCATGGCCCAGACTCGCACGTCTCACCGACTGCGTGAATCCTTCGTCCGCGTCCCTGCACTAG
>NZ_JALNUM010000255.1:0-1168 GCF_026540795.1 Methylobacterium sp. GC_Met_2 | reverse complement strand
CACGGTACACGACTCACAAGGCTGGGAGGCGTTTTGGGCATCGATTGGCCCAGAGGGTCGCTGCGCTTTGAGGGGCATTGAGGAGATCGCCGCGTAGGGCATCGAGGCCGGTGCGGAACCAGGATTTCCCGCGCCGCCCATGGGTCTTTCGCGCAATGGCTTTGAGGCCCATGGCGGCGGTCGCCGTTCGGTAGATCCAAGTGATGGCCAGCGTCAGGACGGCGGTGAGCGTCTCGATCTTGGCTGGATCGGTCAGGCGGGTGTCTTCGAGGTTGAGGCCACGGGTCTTGGCGTCGCCGAACAGACACTCGATCCCCCAGCGTCTCCTGTAGACTTGGAGCGCTCGCCGCGGCTCGGGGGTGTTGGTCATCACCAGCAGCCATACCCCGCTGGCGAGGCGTTTGGCGGCCAGCTTCAGCGGCAGGTGCGTGTCAGGCAGGAACAGATCGAGCGTGTGGATGGTGTGGCGGGCGCGCTTGGTGCGCAGCAGCGTCTCGATCGACCACAGGCTGCCATCGGCGCGCGCCATGAACAGGTCGGGCCGGACCCGGATGGCGAAGGGGACCCGGCTCTTGGCCAGGAACGCGAACCAGTCGGCGCCGATGAACTCCCGGTCGGCCAGAAGCAGATCGATGGAGGTGGGCTCGAACAGGGCGAGATAGCGCTGTAGCAGGCCGATGCGCTGTGCGGTGTCGCTGTTGCCCGGATGGGCGAGCACCGACCACAACAGCGGCACCCGGAAGCGACGCGTGACGATGGCCAGCATCAGGATATTGACGTCTTTTCGGCCGAGCTTCCAGCGGGTGCGGTCGAGCGCCAGGCATTTGGGCCGGGTCAGCTTGAGCATGCGCACCACCAGCGTGGCGATCACGGCCTGATCGAGACGCACGTGCTGGAAGAAGCGTTGCAGGCGGCGGTACTTCGAGGCGTAGCGGGCCGGGCCGTGGCACTGGCTGGCGATATGGGTGAGGTTGACCGTCCGGCTGTGGATCAAGCCG
This sequence comes from Methylobacterium sp. GC_Met_2, assembly GCF_026540795.1. Taxonomy (NCBI): domain Bacteria; kingdom Pseudomonadati; phylum Pseudomonadota; class Alphaproteobacteria; order Hyphomicrobiales; family Methylobacteriaceae; genus Methylobacterium; species Methylobacterium sp. GC_Met_2. The sequence goes on along the minus strand of NZ_JALNUM010000255.1, from coordinate 170 downwards.
ATCAGCAGCATGCTCAGCGTCTCAAGACGCGATTTGCCCAGGCCCAGATGCGCCGATAGGCTCTCGATCAGGGCGGTGCGCAGACAAGCGGACATGGGGGGATCCCTTTGGCGAGGAATCCCTCAGTGCACCACGGCGCGCCGCCCGCCGCCACTGTGTCGTGTACCGTG
>NZ_JALNUM010000254.1:0-1282 GCF_026540795.1 Methylobacterium sp. GC_Met_2 | reverse complement strand
GCTGGGTGCGGGCCAGCGGCGCCCCGCTGCTGGCCCGCCTGACCGGCCCCGCCCTGCCGCAGGCCCACGATCTCGCCAGCGCCGAGGCGCAGGTCGCCGCGCTCACCCCCCATGTCGACGCCGCCTTCTACGCCACGTGGTACGGCATCACCGCCGATCCCGTGCGCGACTACCTCGTCCACGGATGGCGCGAGGGCCGCGATCCCCGCCCGGACTTCTCCACCGCCGATTACCTCGCCGCGCACCCCCACCTGGCCAAAGCCGGCATCAACCCGTTCCTGCACGCCCTCGTGCGTGCAGCCGGCAGCCTCGCCGCGGCCAGCACGGCGGTTCTGCCCCCGCCCGACACCCGCCAGGCCCAGCGCCTCGCCCGGCGGCTGGTCGACGGGCCGTTCTACCGCGCCGGCAACCCCGACCTGCAGCAAGCCGGCGTCGATCCGGCCGCGCACTACATGGCCTCGGGCTGGCGCGAAGGCCGCGAGCCGGCGCCCCGGTTCGACACCCTGGCCTACTGCCTCACCCGCGGTATCACCTACGCCACCCAGAACCCGCTGGTGCACTACGTCCTCAACGGCGGCCCCGCCCGCCCGGACCGCGCGGCGGCCCTGGCGCTGCGGGTCGCCACGCTCGCGCCCTACTTCGACGCCGCCCACTACCGGGCGGCGCTCCGCGGGCCGGCCGCGGACGCGCTGGCGGAGGCCTCCGAGGCCGAGCTGCTGCATTCCTACGTGGAGAGCGGCTGGCGGGCCCTCGTCAGCCCGCGCCCGGACTTCGACCCGGCCGGCTTCGTGCAGGCGCGGGCCAGCAGCCGGGCGGTTCTGGACGACCCGTTCTTCCGCTACGTGGCGGAGACGCTCCTGTCGGGGGCCGAGCCGTTCGCGGAGGCCGGGCGGCTGAACCTGCCGGCGGTGGACGCCGAGTGGTACCGGGCGACCTACCCGGACGTGGGCGGGCAGGCGCCGGTCCTGCACTTTGCCGGCTCGGGCTGGCGGGAGCTGCGCGATCCGGGCCCGGGGCGTTCGACGCTCGACGCGCTGCTGCGGGTGTGCGGGCTAGAACCGGCCCGGGCGCCGATCGAGGACACGGCCTGGCTCGGGGCGATCGGGCGGGAGCCCGTGGACAAGGCGGCGGCGCTGGCGCGTCAGGCACAGCTGATCGCGAAGCACTTCGACCACGGCTTCTACCGGCAGCGCTACGGTCTCGCGCCGGAGGCGGACGCGGTGGGCGACTACTGCGACACCGGCTGGCGACGCGGCCGGAACCCCAGGCCCGACTTCAACGG
>NZ_JALNUM010000253.1:0-1324 GCF_026540795.1 Methylobacterium sp. GC_Met_2 | reverse complement strand
GTGGAGATCTGGAGCGTCGTCTACACCGTCGCCTTCGCGATCCTCGGGGTGACGCTCGGGGCCGGGGCCGGCTTCGTCCTCGCCATCCCGTTCGCCCGATCCCGGAGCGTGCGGCTGGCCTGTGCCGGCCTGCGCTCGGTCCACGAACTGTTCTGGGCGCTGCTGCTGACACAGGTGTTCGGGTTGTCGGCGACCACCGGCATCCTGGCGATCGCGCTGCCCTACGCGGGCATCTGCGCCAAAGTCTATTCGGAGATCATCGAGGAGGCGGATCTGTCCGCCCTACGGGTCCTGCCGGCGGGGACCGGCGCCCTCTCGGCCTTCCTGTACGCCCACCTGCCCGAGGTCGCCGCGGCGTTCCGGCACTACACGCTCTACCGGTTCGAATGCGCCATGCGCTCGACCCTGGTGCTCGGCTTCATCGGCCTGCCCACCATGGGCTTCTACCTCGAATCCGCCTTCCGCCAGGGCCGCTACGCCGAGGCCGGGGCCCTGCTGCTGATCTTCTATGCGCTGATCGGCTCCCGCCGCCTCTGGATGCGGCTTTCGACCCTGCCGATCCTGCTCGTGGGCAGCGTTCTCGCCCTGCCCAAGACCATCGGGACGACCGACTGGCTGACCAGCCTCGGCCGCTTCCTCGGCCACGACATCGTCCCGAGCCCGCTCCGGTCCGGCGCTCTCCTCGACCCGGCGACCTGGGGCCGGTTCGGGCTCTGGCTCCGGCCGATCGTCACGGAGCAGATCCTGCCGGGCGCCTTTCAGACTCTGGTGCTGGCGCAGATCGCCCTGGTGGCGACCGGCCTCGGCGCGCTGATCCTGTTCCCCCTCGCCTCGCGCCGCTTCGCCGGGCCGATCGGGCAGCCCCTCGGGCGCGTCCTGCTGGTGGTGGTGCGCTCGACCCCGGAATACATGCTGGCCTACGTGCTGCTGCAGCTGCTCGGGCCCTCGATGCTGCCGGCAATCCTGGCGCTGACGATCCACAATGCCGGCATCGTCAGCTACCTGATGGGGCGACATGCCGACGATCTCGCCTACCGCCCCGATGCGCCGACCGGCCTGAACCTCTACGCCTACGAGACGCTGCCCCGGCTCTACGGGCAGTTCCTGGCCTACCTGCTCTATCGCTGGGAGCTGATCCTGCGCGAGAGTGCGATCTTCGGCATCCTCGGGGTCGCGACGCTGGGCTTCTACGTCGATGCCGCGATCTCCGAGCTGCGCCTGGACGTGGCCGTGCTGCTGATCGTCGCCACGGCACTCCTGACCGCGCTGGTCGATGCCCTGTCCCGCGCCCTGCGCCGGTCGTTGCGCCTCAGCGACCTGCCGA
>NZ_JALNUM010000252.1:0-1327 GCF_026540795.1 Methylobacterium sp. GC_Met_2 | reverse complement strand
ATGTCTTTAATAAGTGTGGATTTGGCTGATTTTTTCGTGAGATGGCCCGAAGCGAACTGGAACGGCTGACTCACGAGCAACTGATACTGCGGCTGCAGCGACTGGCGTAAGTTTCGCGCACGTCCTCCAAGCCGCCGGGGACGGATCGCAAGGAACAGCGGGAGCACTTCAAGCCTGGCGGCGCTGAGCTGAGTCATGAGGGCCACAGCCGGGTGCTGAGCGACGATCCTGATACGATTGTCGAGCATCGTCCGGAGGCTTGCCCGTGCTGCGGCGGCAGCTTGCACGTCGCTTTTCCAGCGCAGGTCGGCCACGGCTGCGAACGGATCGAGTTGCCCGCCGTGGAACCGATCGTGACCCAGCCCCGGCGGGTCGCAGTGCGTCGCCCAAGCTGTGGGACTCGGGGCGTCGCTCCGGTACCGGGGGGGCGGTACGCTGTTCGGCCCCCGGCTGCACGCGGTCGCGACGTTTCTCAAAATTTTCCAGGCGCTCTCCTACGAACGACTGCAGGCGGCGCTCTCCGACCTGTTTGGATTGATGCTTAGCCACGGCAGTCTGATGAGCCTGCTCCGCCGTGCGCTAGGCTTCATCCGTTCTGGTCGCGACGTGGCCATCTCGGCCCTGCGCGAAGCCGCGGTCGTCGCCTGCGATGAGACCAGGGTGCGAATCGAGGGCTCAAACGCCTACCATTGGCTTTTCCACTCAGCGAAAGCGGCGGTGCATACTGCTTCGCCAATATGCGGTGCCATCGTGGTGCCGGAAAACGATGGAGGGCCACCGGCCGACTGTTTGGATCTCGGATCGCCACGCCGCTCAATGGGGCTACGCCGCCAAGCACCAAACCTGCGTGGCGCATCGGGCGCGTGACGTCGCCTATGCCGTCGAAGTCAGCGACGATCCCGTACTCCGGCGCCTGCAACTCTGGCTGCAAACAGTGTTCGCCTAGGCAAAGCGTGTCACCGACTTCACTGCTTCGACGCTGTCGGCAAGCGCTGGAGCCTGGACCGGCAACTCGGCGCCGCTTTGGCCACACTCCCGTTGCTGAGATTTGATCCGCGATCTCCAGACTAAAATCGCCCGCGCGCGCAAGAAATCCCTGATCTTCCTCGCCTATCCCGGCCGGGTCGAATCAACAAACAACAGCCCTGACCGGCTGTTGCGTCCGGCTGTCGTCTAGCAGAAGGTGACCAACAATTATCGCGCCATGTGGTCCGCCAAGGGTGATGCTACGATCCGCACCGTCGTCGGCACTGCGCGCCCATAACGCAGCAGCCCCTTCGACACCATTCTCAAAGCCATACAGACCGGGATAATAATCTGGACGTTG
>NZ_JALNUM010000251.1:0-1334 GCF_026540795.1 Methylobacterium sp. GC_Met_2 | reverse complement strand
GGGTGCGGCCTGATGGTCGCATTTACCTTATCTGGAGGCTGTGCGCCTTCCCTCTGCGGTCAGGACAGGCGATTGCGTCTCGACCCGCAACTGGGGGTTGAGGCTATGGATCCGTCTCAAAACGACGAGCTGGGCGCACGGGGCGCCGCACCGAGGCGCAGTTTGGGTCACCGCGCGTTCGCCCGCTTCGGCACCCCTGCGATCCTGACGACCGTGCTGCTCGTGGTGGTCGCCTGGGTAGGCTTTCTAGGTTGGGTCCTCGTCGGGTTGGTCGGCCGGCTCATCGGATAGAGGATGATTCTCGAATGCGTCGTCCGGCATCACCGGCGCGGAGAATCAGAGGCGACAGAACGCCAGGAACCCGGTGACGTAGGCGGCGGACACCGTTGCGTCCCAGGACATCTCCGGAGCGTCTCCTTCGCGTCGCGTGGTTCAGCCATGAGACGCTGACGGTCCGCGCGGATCTGGAACGATCCCCGCCCGCCACCTTACCTGCGACCGCGTTAACCAAACGTCATCCGGGTTGGGCCAGACCGGTGTGATCCCCGCACGAGGCCGGCCGGCGACCGTCGCTCGACAGCGCAGATGAACGCGTTCGCAGGCGACTGCGCAGGGCGGCTTTCAAAGGCGGTCGTGTCCAGTGCCGAAACGCCGACGCGGTCGCCGGCCGGAGAGGCGGGCGACGCGCAAACCTGCAGGGGACACAGTCGGGCTCGCAATGCGGTATGTCCAGCCGCGTGTCGGCTTGGGCCTCGATCCCGAACTTTTGATCCCGAACGATCTGACGGCCGGAGGCGCTCTCATCGCCGGCGTGACGGAACTGAACGACCGGCCGATCGGCTTTGCAGAGCGTGCTGGTTAGCAGCCCGACGCGGCACGTCGCCCCGTTGGTGTGCGGCCTGCGGATTGCCTCTGAATGCGGTTGCAACGGTTTCGGCCACTCAACCGTTTGTGCCTATGGTGCTGTGCGAAAACGACCGCGCCCCACATATCGGGCTGATAGAGCTCGCCGCTTGGTGGTGTGTTCCCAACCCCACGCGTTGCGGCGCAATGCTGAGAGCGTGTGGGTGAGTTCACGCTGATTGCAAGTCGGGTAAACGAAACGGGTCAGTAGAGAATACCGGGCGGACTTCCGCATCGGTGCGCCGTTACGTCGGCGAGAAGCCTAACCGACATCAATTGCATGACCGAAATCTTCTCTGATCTGTAAAAATGTCCAAAGAATCCGGTTGCGGTACCAGCGTTAACAGATTATGAGCATCGCAATAACCAATCATTAATGTTCGCCATTGGGCTCGCCAAAGGAGCTGAGACCATGCTGACTCATGCTGATC
>NZ_JALNUM010000250.1:0-1529 GCF_026540795.1 Methylobacterium sp. GC_Met_2 | reverse complement strand
CCCTCAACGTCTCAGACCCCGAGCCGTCCCAACACGCTCGGGCGCAGCTCTAGTGCCCCTTCAGGCGTTCGAGCAGGGCGGTTAGTTTGTCAGGCGGGGCCGACGAGTGAAAGCACTCGGCCCTTTGCAAAGAAGCTTTTTGTGAGAAGCACCAGGGGCAGGGCGATGCCACGCTTCAATCTTCGGACGTGACGCAGGTCCCCATGAACGCCTTTCGCTCCGGCCCGTCCTTGAGCTTTTGAGCGTCAGCCTGCTGTCGGCAGCGATCGAGCACTGCCGGCTCCACGGCTGACGCAGCCTCTTCACCGGAGGAGGTTGCTCTTGAAGCAGGCTTTTGAGGTGGCCCAGATGCGCTCTGGGCACCTGCTGCCGTGGGTAGGCAAGCGAGGGCGACCAGAGCGGCGATCCCTAAGAAAGACCGTGGCATGGGTAACCGCCTGAACTACTACTGTCAGGCTAGGTCATGAGCGTCATCTGCGGCGAAGGTTCGGCAGACTACGCCCGTCGCGAAGCCTCAAGCCTCCGCTCCAGTCTTCTTTGGCCGGCCAGCGCGCTTCGGTTTATCAGAAACGGCCTCAGCGGGTTCCGCATCCGCTGCAACGACCTTTTTGCGCTGCTGGCCGAGCCCAAAGTTCTTGGCCAGGGCTGAGCGCTGCTCGGAGTAGCTGGCGGCCGTCGACGGATAGTCTCGCGGCAGGCCGTAGCGCTCGCGGTACTGCTCGATCGTCATGCCGTTGCCGTTCAGATGACGCTTGAGCGTCCTGTACGGCTTGCCGTCGATGAAGCTGATGATAGCGTCCGGTGTGACCGACTTACGGATTTGAGCGGGGGTAAGCTTCTCTGCCGCCGGAGCAGCTGGAACCGCACCGTTGCCAAGCCCCGCCAAGGCGGCATGCATGCTGGCGATCAGCGCACTGATCTCGCTCGGTTGGATGTGATTGTTCGATACGTAGGCCGCGACGAGGGTCGTCGTCAGCTCGGTAAAATCGGGCGCTCCACGCTCGATGAGTTCTAAATTTTCGTCCACAGTGCACCTGTTTGTGAGAAGCAGGACAGCTGTACCGGGGAAATCCCTAGCTCGCCATAGCTTGCATCTCACTTACACCGTCGCGCATGACGTAACCGCGGCCCCAGACGGTCTCGATGTAGTTCTTGCCCTGGCTCGCGGTAGCGAGTTTCTTGCGCAGCTTGCAGACGAACACGTCGATGATCTTCAGCTCGGGCTCGTCCAAACCACCGTAGAGGTGGTTGAGGAACATCTCCTTGGTGATCGTCGAGCCCTTCCGGAGCGCGAGGAGCTCCAGCAACTGGTACTCCTTCGTTGTCAAAGGGACACGTTTACCCTCGATCGAAGCCATCTTCTCGTCGAGGTCGATCACGAGATCGTCGATCGTGATCGTCGACTGAGCGTGGCCCTTCGAGCGACGCACGATGGCGTGGATGCGCGCGATCAGCTCGTCCTTGTGGAACGGCTTGGTGAGATAGTCGTCCGCCCCGAACCCGAGGCCCTTCACTTTGTCCTCGATGCC
>NZ_JALNUM010000025.1:0-61810 GCF_026540795.1 Methylobacterium sp. GC_Met_2 | reverse complement strand
GACCACGCCCGCGCCGAGGACGATCGCGGTGTTCTCATCGCTCATGCAGCGTCTCCGGCGGCCGAGGACAGGCGGTGGTTCGACCGTGCTTGGTCGGACGGATGGCGTTTGGATCCCGCTCCGGCGATCGCGGACCGCGCGTCGCCCGTGCGATGCGGTCGGGATCGTGCAGGCGGGGCGAGAACCGGGCACGGGGTCAGCCATCCCGGCGCCGGCGCAGGAGCGCGTCGACGCCCAAGATCACGCCCGTGACCCCGATCAGGAACGCGCTGACCGCCGCCACCGTCGGCTCGACCTGCATGTGCAGGCTGTTCCAGATGCGCACCGGCATGGTCTGCGTGGCCGCGTTTGTCAGGAAGAGCGAGATCACGAGCTCGTCGAAGGAGGTCAGGAACGCGAACAGGGCAGCCGAGGCGAGGCCGGGTGCGGCGAGCGGCACGACGACGGTGCACAGCGTCCGCCCGCCAGGGTGGGTGCCGCTCGTCTTAGGCAAAGCGTGGTTCATGCCGATTGTTTTCAGCTGGCTGCGTTTCCAAAATCGATGGACCGCTCGAAGGTAAGGACATCCCGGTTGCACGATTAGCTTGTTAGCGCCTTGCAGGGGGCGTTTCTGAAAGGTCGGTGCACTTGTTTTGTCGGCAGCAATGGGCGTCAACCCAAACGTCCGATCCTGCCGGCGATGACAGTCCGGCATCACGCGATTTGGCCGAAAGCCTTCGTTCCGCTTCGGAGTAAATTCGCCGGGAAAGCGGACGGCCTCTGACCGACCCAACCCAGACGCTCGGAGCGCATTGGACAGTTCCCGTAAGCGGTCGTTCTTTCGCCATCCCCAGCCCGCAGTTCGGGATGGCCTCAGACAGAGGGAAACTACGTCTGCCTTTCGAGAAGCTCAGTAGTGAACTCGATGGAGGCTCGCACCTTAGTGGCGCGATGCTGGCGTGACGGGTAGAGGGCGTAAAGGGGAAACAGCTCGCCTGACCAGTCCGGGAACAGGTCGACCAGCGTGCCTTCCTCCATCATGTGCTTTGAGCCAAGACCCATGATCTGCGCGATACCAGCGCCCGCCTCGCAAGCGCTGAGCATGGCCCCCACGTCCGATACCATCAGGCGTGACGACGGCTGGGCTAGCAGGACCTTTTGCCCCCTGTGGGACTCCCACTCGAAGGGCCGGGCATTCGCGGCGTCGTAGAATTCGATGCAGGGAAGGTTGGCAACCTCGGACGGATGCTGCGGCAGGCCATAGCGATCGATGAAGCCCCGCGACGCGACGGTCAGGATCCGCGTCTCGACCAGCTTGCGCGCGATCAGCGCTCCGTCCGGGGGCTCACCGATCGTCCTCTCGCCAAACGCGCGCGACGAGTGGTCCTTCGGCAACGGCCTTGTATCATATGTCAAGGACGAGGCAGCCTGACCGTCCCGCGAGCGCGCCGCCGGACATCCTCAGAACAGGCAGGAGATCGACATGAGCATTCTCGTCACCGGCGCGACGTCGGGCTTAGGCCTCGCGATCGCGCGGCGCTTCGCGCAGGCCGGCCGGAAGGTCGTCGCGGCCGGACGGCGCCGCGAGCGGCTCCAGGCGCTGGTCCATGAACTCGGCGGCAAGGCGGTCCACGCCCTCGAACTCGACGTCTGGGACAGGCGGGCGGTCGAGGACGCCGCGCTGGCCTTCCGGCGGCCTACGCCGCCATCGACGTGCTGGTGAACAATGCCGGCCTCGCCGTCGGACTCGAACCCGCGCAGGCGGCCGACCTCGACGGCTGGGAGGCGATGGTCGACACCAACATCAAGGGTCTGATGTACGTGACCCGCGCGGTGCTGCCGGGGATGGTCGCGCGCGACACCGGCCATGTCGTCAACATCGGATCGACGGCGGCGAGCTACCCTTATCCGGGCGGCAACGTCTACGGGGCCACGAAGGCGTTCGTCCGGCAGCTCTCACTGAACCTGCGGGCCGATCTCATCGGCACGCGGGTGCGCGTTACGGAGATCGATCCGGGCTTCGTCGGCGGCACCGAGTTCTCCAACGTGCGGTTTCGCGGCGACGATGCCTGGGCGGCAAGCGTCTACGACGGCGCCGACGCGCTCACACCCGAGGACGTTGCCGACACGGTGTTCTGGGCCGCCTCCCGGCCGGCCCGGGTGAACATCAACGTCATCTATCTCATGCCGGTGAGCCAAGCCTTCGGCCCGCTCGTCGTACACCGTGGCGATCAGGGCGACTGCTGAGTCGCTGTCGAGACTTGAGCGGGCGCGTCGAAAACCCGTGGCAGGACCGTCGTCGGGACTGATCGCCCCACTCGTCCGGGCTTCGTCCGATCTCGCCTAGCCGCAGGCCAAGTTGCGGCGCCTGGGCGGACAGCCAGAGCTACATCCGAGGGATTGAATGATGATTGCCTCAGGCCGAGGCCGGTACCGGCGCGGTCACCGGTCGAGGTCCAGGATGGCGGCGGCGAACAGGTCTGGCGCTTCCTGAGGCGCGTTGTGGCCGACGCCGTTCAGCACCGTCGTTCGGCGCAGCTGCGTGAAATGCGGGGTTGCCGTCCCCGGAGGTTCCGGCGGATCGACGCCTTCGTCAGCGCCTTCCAGCACGATCGTCGGGACCGTGATCCGTGGACTAGCGGAGAGCTGCCGCTCGATCGGCTCCAGGGCGGGATCGCCAGGCACCTCGCCGATGCGGAAGCGGTAGGAGTGCAGCGCCACGGTCACGAAATCGGGGTTCTCGAACGCCGCGGCGGTCCGGGCGAAGGTCGCATCGTCGAAGGTCCAGGTCGGCGAGAAGTCGTGCCACAGATAGCGGCAGAAGCCGGCGGGATCGTTCGAGAAGGCCGTCCTGCCGCGCTGTGCATTCAGGTACCAGTAGAACCAATGACAGCGCTCGAACGCGGCGTCACGCGGCTTCAGGAAGTCCGCGCGATTTTGGATGTTGTAGCCGGGCCCGCCGCTGCTGACGAGGCCGCTGACCCGTTCGGGATGGAGCGCCGCCACCACGCACGCCGCGCGGGCGCCCCAGTCAAAGCCGGCGAGCGTCGCCTTGCGGAGGTCGAGCGCGTCGAGGAGGGCGAGGAGGTCGTTGCCCAGCGCAGCCTGCTGGCCGACCCGCGGGGTGGCGGCCTCGATGAACCGGGTCGGTCCGTAGCCGCGCAGGTAGGGCACGATCACGCGCCGGCCCGCCTTCGCCAGAACGGGCGCGACCGTCGCGTAGGCATGGACGTCGTAGGGGAAGCCGTGGAGCAGGATCACCGGGGGGCCGTCAGGCGGGCCGGACTCTCGATAGGCTACTTCGAGGACGCCCGCTCTGACGCGCCTGACGGCCGGATCGGGCGCGGCGTCGGCGCGCTCTGGGATGAGGCCGCTCGCGGCCGCCCCGGTTAGGGCAGCCACGACTTCGCGGCGACTGAACGACACCATGTGGGGATCCTTTGGGCTCAACGGCCCGCAGCCGGATCAGGCGTAGGCGCCGATCATCGCGCGCGTGCTCCGTTCTTCGACCCGAACTGCGGGGTCCATTGAACACTCGGCGAGGAACTTCTCAGCTTCCAGGGCTGCCATGCAGCCCATCCCCGCCGCCACCACCGCCTGGCGGTAGACGCTCTCCGCGCAATCGCCTGCCGCGAAGAGGCCGCGCACTGAGGTTCTCGTCGACCAAGGGGAGATCCGGATGTAGCCACCGTCCTCCAACGCGACCCGTCCCCGGAACAGCTTGGTCGCCGGGTCGTGCCCGATGGCGACGAAGACGCCGTCGGTTGTCAGGTCTCGCATGTCGCCCGTCCCGGTGTCGCGCAGCCGAACGCCGGTGACCGCCTTCACGGGCTCGCGGCGCCCGAGGATCTCCTCGACCACGTGGTTCCAGACGACCTCGATCTTGGGATTGGCGAACAGGCGGTCCTGAAGGATCGGCTCCGCCCGGAAGCGATCGCGCCGGTGGACGACTGTGACCTTCGAGGCCAGATTGGCGAGGTAGAGGGCTTCCTCGACCGCGGTGTTGCCGCCGCCGACCACGACAACCTCCTTGCCGCGGTAGAAGAACCCATCGCAGGTGGCGCAGGCCGAGATCCCGGCGCCATTGAAGTCCGCCTCTGACGGCAGGCCGAGCCAGCGGGCCTGCGCTCCGGTCGCGGCAACGAGCGTCTCGGCGCGATAGATGTCGCCACCGTCGCCAACCGCCGTGAACGGACGCTCAGAGAGATCGACGGACATGATGGTGTCGGAGATGATCCGAGCACCGACGTGCTCTGCCTGCTCGCGCATCTGCTCGACGAGGTCCGTCCCCTGGATCGCGTGGGCGAACCCTGGATAGTTCTCGACTTCGGTCGTGATGGTGAGCTGCCCGCCCGGCTGCAGGCCGGAGACCAGGATGGGTTGCAGGTTCGCCCGGGCGGCGTAGATCGCCGCCGTATAGCCCGCCGGCCCGGACCCGATGATCAGGAGTTTCGTGCGGTGGACGGTCATGCCTGCTCCGGAGTGCTGGATCGCCGACGCGGGCGCGCCGTGATCTTGGTCTGCTGATTCAGAAACTCGATCGCGAGCGTCTCGACGACGCGGACGTGCGTCGAGAGCTGGGCCTCCGCGTCCGCGATGCGGCCGGTCACGGAGAGGTCGATGATGCGGCGGTGCTGCTCGACGGCGCGCCGCATGCGGGCGAGCTCGCGCGGAAGCCTGTGGCGGATGGCCCCGATCCGGTCGGCGATCCCCCGATAGGCGCGGGCGAGGAGGGGGTTCCGGGCCGCGGCCACCAGCGCCTCGTGGAACGCGGTGTCCATCGCTTCCGCGCGCAAGAGGTCGCGTGCCTCGACTGCCAAGGCGCCCCCGGAGAGGGGGACCGCGACGGCGGCGGCCAGGGCGTCCGCGTCGCGTGCGGCCGCAATGCGCAGGGCGCCGAGTTCGAGAACGGCGCGCATCTCGCAGACGTGCCGCACATCGGCCGCGTCCAGGCTCATCACGAACGTTCCGCTTTGGGGTCGCACCACGACGAGGTCGTCGAGGGCAAGCCGCGCCAGCGCCTCGCGCACGGGCGTGCGGCTGATCTCCAATTCGTCGGCCAGCGCGCGGTCGGACAGCCGCTCGCCAAAGGCGAAGCGTCCCGTGATGATCGCGTCCCGGATGAGAGCCTCCGCGCGGAGGCTCAGGCTGCTCGCGTCTGTCATAACTAAAATATCAATTAGCGCCACTTGCCTGTCAATCGGTAAACTGGCATATCAGTTGTACGGGTGAAACGCGCTCATTCCACTAGCGGGGTCCCCATGCCAATCGCCATTCGACGCCGGTTCTCCGGCCTCACCGCACAGGTCATCACGGCCCTCATCGCCGGCGCGGCACTGGGCGTGCTCTGGCCCGACCTCGCAGTATCCATGCAGGTCGTGAGCGACACCTTCATCAAGCTCATCAAGATGGTGATCCCGCCGATCGCGTTCATCACGATCTTCATCGGTATCGCCGGGGTCAGCGACCTCAAGAAGGTCGGGCGCGTCGGCGGATACGCGCTCCTCTACTTCGAGATCGTGTCCACCCTCGCGCTGATCATCGGCATGGTGGTCGTTAACGTCATCCGCCCGGGCGACGGCTTCGACCGCAGCCGCGTGGGCGCCCCGGCCGTCGACTTGTCCAAGTACACCAGCACGCCGGCCGGCAAGTACATGTCGGAGATCCTGACAAATATCGTGCCGGACAATGCGGTCGCAGCTTTCGCGAAGGGCGACCTCCTGCAGATCGTCTTCTTCGCGGTCGTATTCGGCTGCGCGGCGGTGCTCGTCGGCAAGCGGGCGCAGCCGTTCGTAGTAGTGGCGCAGGCCGCCAACGACGTCCTGTTCCAGCTCGTCGCGATGATCATGCGGCTCGCACCGCTCGGCGCGTTCGGCGCCATGGCGTTCACGGTCGGCCGCTACGGCATCGGCTCGATCCTAGCGCTCGGATACCTCCTCCTCGGCGTTTACATCACCTGCGCCCTTTTCGTCGTCGTCGTGCTGGGTGCGATCGCTCGGGCCTACGGGTTCAGCCTGTTCCGGTTCATCCGGTACGTCGGTGAGGAGGTGCTGATCGTCTTCGCCACCTGCTCGTCGGAGAGCGTGCTGCCGCGCCTCATGACCAAGCTCAACCGTCTCGGCTGCTCCAAGCCCAGCGTCGGCCTCGTGCTGCCGACCGGCTACTCCTTCAACGCCGACGGCAACGCGATCTACTACTCGATGGGGGCACTGTTCATCGCCCAGGCTTACGGCATCGACATGGGCTTCGGTCAGCAACTTAGCCTGCTGCTCCTCCTGCTCGTCACCTCGAAGGGATCGGGCTCGGTAGCCGGGTCGGGGTTCGTGGTTTTGGCGGCGACGCTGTCGGCGACTCACATACTTCCGGTCGAAGGCCTCCTGCTGATCGTCGGCATCGACCGCCTGATGTCCGAAGCGCGCACCGTCACCAACATCATCGGCAACAGCCTCGCGACCGTCGTCGTGGCGAAGATGAGCGGTGAGTTTGATCCGGCAGCCGCCGAAATCGCCTACGCCGAGGCATTCGGGCCTGGCGTGCCCTTCCACCTCAGCCGGTCCCGTCGGCACGCCGCGACGGGGGCGCAGCCTTCGGCGCGCCTTGCTGTCGAGGGTGAGCCGGCCGCCCTGTCGACCGAGAGAGCGTGACGGCTCGATCGGCTCGCCCGGAGGAGCAACCGCCCCGGCGAACGCGGACAGGCCCGGACGCGGCGCGGACCTCTGCGCCGAGCCCGAAGATCAGAGATCAAACCCGGAGGTGAAACCGTGAACGCGCATGACAGACCATCTGACGAATTCATCGTCTTCGTCAAACAGGGCTGCGAGACCTGTCAGATGATCGAGGGCATCCTCGGCGATGTCGCCCAGGTGTTCCCCACCGTCATCTACACGCAGGACAATCCGAGCTTCCCTGCGGGCGCCGGAGCGATCGACGACACCGATTTGGAGCACTCGTTCCGCCATGACGTCGAGACGGTGCCGACTCTGATCCGCCTCAGCTCGGGCAAGGAGGTGTCGCGCACCTTCGGGTGGCATCGCGGCGATTGGCAGGAGATCACCGGGCTCCCAGGCCTCGGGGCGGACTTGCCCGTCATGCGGCCTGGATGCGGCTCCAAGTCCCGGGAGCCGGGCGTGTACGACACTCTGCGGGCGAAGTACGGCGTCGTCGACTTCAAGTCCCGGCCGATCCTGCTCGGGAGCTACGACGATCCGGTCGAGGCCGCCTACGACCGCGGCTGGAGTGACGGGCTTCCGGTCGTGCCGCCGACCGATGCTCGTATCTTGCGTATGCTCGACGGCACCTCGCGCCGGCCCAACGACGTCATCGGCGACGTGCCGCCTAACCTTGCGTCGATCACGGTGGAGAAGGTCGCCGTCAACGCGGTGATGGCCGGCTGCCGCCCCGAGTACATGCCGGTGATCCTCGCTGCGCTGGAGGCCGCGCTTGACCCGCTGTTCACGATGCACGGCCTCTTGTGCACGACTTGCTTCTCCGGTCCGATTATCGTCGTAAACGGCCCGATCGCCCGCGAGATTGGCATGAACTCCGGGATAAACTGCCTTGGGCAGGGTAACCGGGCCAACGCGACGATCGGCCGGGCATTGCAGCTCATCATCCGCAACGTCGGCGGCGGGCGACCGGGCGAGCTCGACAGGGCGGTGCTCGGCGGTCCGGGCAAGTACACCTTCTGCTTCGCCGAGCATGAGGGGGATCCAACCTGGGAGCCGCTCTCGGTCGCGCGTGGCGTGCCTGCCGGTAAGAACGCGGTGACGCTGTTCCAGGGTGACGGCATCCAGGGCTTCCTCGATCAGCGCTCCCGCACTCCGGAGGAGCTGACCAAGTCGCTCGCCATGTCGCTGCTCGCGGTCGGGCACTGGAAGCTGTGCGAGTTCACCAACGCGCTGCTCGTGCTCGTGCCCGAGCACTACGCCATCTTCCGGGACGCCGGCTGGGACCGCAGCCGGATCACCGAGGAACTGCACAAGGCCATGGTCCGCCCGGGCGAGGACGTGATCCAGGGCGCCCATGGTGTCGGCGAGGGGATCGCCGTCAGCCGCCGGAACGAGCTGGTGAACAAGTTCTGGCCCGAGGGTCTCCTCATCGTCCAGGCCGGTGGGCAGGCGGGGCTGTTCTCCGCCATCTGCGCCGGCTGGACTGGGGGCCGTTTCCGCAACGAGTCGAAACCTGTGACCAAGGAGATTGTCCTGTGAAAGAAGGTATCCTACTGCGCGACCCCACCGCCGAGACCGCGTCGGCCCTGCGCGCGCGGTTGCAGCCGTTGGACACGCTTCGGGGCAAGACCGTCGCCCTGATGGACATCGGCAAAATGCGGGGCGACGAGTTCATCGACCGCTTGGAGGAACTGTGCCGCGACCGGGGGATCGCCACCCGCCGCTACAAGAAGCCGACGAACACGCGGGTCGCCCCGCGCGAGATGATCAAGGACATCGCGGATCACTGCCAGGCCGTCGTCATCGCCCTGTCCGACTGCGGCTCGTGCACGTCCTGCTCGACGCATGATCTGAATGACCTGGACAAGAGGGGCCTGACGGGCGTCAGCGTGCTGACGACCGAGTTCGAGCAGGCGTTCGAGTCGCAGAAATCGACGATCGGCCTCGATGCAGCCTCGGTCTACGTCTCGCATCCAATGCAGAACAAGACCACGGCGGAGCTTCACCGGTCCGCCGACCAAGCTTTCGAGGCGATCCTGCGGGCTATCACCGCGGAGGTAGACCTGACGCCGCGTTCGGAAGCTGCATGACGCGCAGTGCTGCCCGGGCGGGCGAAACCCGTTTGTGCAGTCTGACACACGCTGCGCGGAGCGTGCCGGCCCTGCCGTCCGCGCGGCCGGCCGCTAACGGCGCATCCCAGCTTCGACGGAGTTCCGTCACCTGCGACGCACGACCATCTCCGTGGAGGGCCGAATGTCGGAACGCACCCCGGCCACTGTCCGGATCGCCGAACGCTAGTCGCTGTCTTGGCCGCAACGCCGATTCTGCGAGCGCCGACAGGTTCCGCATCTACGACGGATTACCCCATGAACACGAGCGCCGCCTCGGCCAATCCCGTCATCGTCTTCGATGTCAACGAGACCCTCCTCGACTTCGGCGCACTCGCACCGGTCTTTGTCCGTATCTTCGGCGACACGGGTGCGCTGCGTACGTGGTTCAACCACGTCATCCTCTATTCCGAGGCGCTGACCCTGTCGGGCGAATACGCCGATTCCGGCACGGTCGGCGTGGCCGTCCTGCGGATGCTGGCCCAGGCGAGCGGCTGCACGGTGGCCCCGGCGGATCTCGACGCATTGCGGCGCCTCTCGGCAGAGATGCCGACCTACGCCGACACCCCGAAGGCCCTGGCCGATCTGAAGAGCGCCGGCTACCGCCTCGTCACGCCGAGTAACAATCCCGCGGCCGCCGTCGAGGCCCAGCTCACCCATGCTGGGATCAGGGCCTTCTTTGGCACGCTCCATAGCATCGACGACCGCGTCCGCCGCTACAAGCCGGCGCTGGAGAGCTACACCGACCTCGCCGCGACGCTGGGCATCGCGTCGTCCGACCTGTGGCTCGTCTCCTGTCACGCTTTCGACACGCTGGGGGCCGCCGCGGCGGGCTACCGGACGGCGCTCGTGCTGCGGCCCGGGAACGCGCCGGTCGCGCTCGGTCGCGCGCCGGACATCGTCGCGGACGATCTCGACACCGTCGCCGACCGCATCGTCCAGGCTGGTGCGGGCCGCGGTCCGTCGCCGGTCCGTGACCGGAGTGCCCCATGAGGGATCGACCGGCTTCCCAGGCCGAGCTGACGCGCCGGACCGTTCTAGGAGGTGTCGCGGCCGCGTCCTCGCTGTCTTGGCCCATCGGGCAGGCGAGGGCCTCGTCACGCCTTGGCCCTTTCGCCGGAGACATCGCCATGACGTTCAAAGATGGAGAGGACATCAAGCTGCCCGACGGGATCCGGCAGCGCAGCCTCGCGGGCATCAACGGGCTGACCGTCAACGTGCTCGAGGCGGGCTACGAGACGCCCGGGCGCCCGGCGGTTCTGCTGCTCCACGGCTTCCCGGATCTCGCCTTCAGTTGGCGCCGGACGATGCTGCCGCTTGCCGCGGCCGGCTACCACGTGATCGCCCCCGACCAGCGCGGCTACGGCGGGACCACGGGGTGGGATGACCGCTATGACGGCGACGTCGCGTCCTTCCGCACGCACAGCTACGCCCGCGATGCGCTCGGCGTCGTGGAGGCGTTGGGGCACCACTCGGTCGCCCTGGTCGTGGGACACGACTTCGGATCGATGGTCGCCGCCTACTGTGCGCTCGTCCGTCCCGACGTGTTCCGCGCCCTCGTGATGATGAGCTTCCCGTTCGACGGACCTCCCGCGATCCCGTTTGACACGGCCGCCAAGCCCCCCGCGCCGCCGGAGCCGTCGATGGCCGCCCAACTCGCGGCCCTATCGCCTCCTCGACAGGACAGCATGGTGTGGTTCGGGACGTCGGGCGCCAACGCCGACATGCTCCGCTCGCGCCAGGGCCTGCACGACTTCCTGCGCGCTTACTTCCACGTGAAGAGCGCCGACTGGCTCGGCAACCGGCCGCACCCGCTCGCCACCGGATCCGCGGCCGAGCTCGCCACGCTGCCGACCTACTACATCATGGACGCGGGCGTCGGCATGGCCGCGACCGTCGCGCCCGACATGCCGACGCCGGCCGAGATCGCCGCCAACCGTTGGCTACCCGAGGCGGACCTGGCCGCCTACACGGCCGCCTTCGGTCGCACGGGCTTCCAAGGCGGGCTCAACTGGTTCCGCTGCCACACCGGCCTGATCGGCCGCTCGGAGATCGAGCTGTTCACCGGCCGCTCAATCGATGTGCCTTCCCGCTTCATCTCCGGCGCGGCGGACTGGGGCACGTACCGCAAGCCCGGCGCGATCGAGCGCATGCGCACCACGACCTGCACCCGCATGGATAGTGTTCACCTGATTGAGGGAGCGGGGCACTGGGTGCAGCAGGAGCAGCCGGAGCGGTTCAACGCGATCCTGCTCGAGTTCCTGCGGCGCCATCCCGTCCCGGGATGACAAGCTGCATCATGGGAGCCGGTTCGCGGTGTGGAGAGGTACCCACCGACAACGACCTGCGCGACAGAGAAGCTGATCCTGGATAGCCCCGTGAGTCTTCCGCGGAAGCCGAAGGACGCCGGGCCGTCGATGTCCGCTTTTGGAGGCGGCTCCCGGTGATTGGAACAGCCGTGATGGGCGCTTTGCCGAAGGTCCGGTCTTGTAAGCGATGGCGCCGCGGCGTGACGTAGTTTGGCCGGAAGCGGAACGGCCGCTCTGGAGACGATCGGCTGTAAAAGCGGACGGCCTCCTACCGACCCAACCCGGTCGCTCGGACCGCCATTGGCGCTTCTCCAAAGCAGCCGTTCGTCAGCCCTCCGGCAACTTCTGCTCGGGGTGGAAAGCGGTCCTCCCTCAGCCTGGGAAGCGCTCGAAGGCGGGAAGCTCGTGTACGGAGGTCACCCACTTCACGCGCTCCGCCGTCTGCACCTGCATCTGCGGAGTGATTGCGTCAGGATTATCGAGGACTGCGATCCTCACCTGCATCATCCCCAACTGCTCAAGGGGTGCGTTCGTGAAGAATAGTCCGGTGCCGCACGACCCGCAGAACGATCGTCGCCCGCCCTCAGAAGAGTTGTAGACCTTCGGCTTACCGATGATCGACACGGTATCCTTGGATACCATGGCCCATGCCAGTAGGGGTGCGCCTGATTGTTTCCGGCAATCACCGCAGTAGCATACGGAACTCGCTATGGCCTGATCCGGTATCTGGAACTGGATGGAGCCACAGTGGCAGCGTCCTAGGAGCATGAGTTCGATCTCTCGGTCGGGTTTGTAGCCCATAGCGATATGAGGTTGGAATGTCGCCTTTGGGTCGATTATGTTGAAAAACTCGGGCCTGGGCCGCGGCGGCACTGCGAACCGGGCGGGCCGGAGAAGTTTCTGCTATCGCATTGCCATAAAATCGCTGCGGCAGTGGCATTGCATGGACAATGAGAGACGAAAATTCTTCGAAGCGTCGTCTTTGGATGACGCCTGAAGCGCTACCTCTAAGTTTTTCAACAAAATTGGTGAGGAGCGGACCCTGATCCTTCGCCCTAAAGCAGACGGTGCGCCTCCGACCCAACATTGCCGTTTACCATGGCGGGTGCGTTACCGGCGCCTCGGAGAAAAAAGCGTTATACGTCTCGGTGCCTTCCAATGCAGATGAGGCCAAGGCTTTCCATGGGAGCCTTTATTGATCGAAGATGAGTGCTGGCAAGCGATCCAACGATGATTCGTGGACCAAGGGCGCCGGTGCACCTTCGGGAGCCGGCATCTCGACGCGATCGTGCCAGTAGGTCGGCAGACCGACTGCCGCCGTCCCGACGAGATCGTAGGCCGAGCCGGCGACGAACAGACAGCGGGCGGCATCGACGCCCAACTCGCCGAGCCCGAGCCGGTATGGACGAGGATCGGGCTTGTAGAACCCAGCCCGCTCGGACGTCACCACCGTTGCGAAGGGGACGCCGACGCAATCGGCCGCGATCCGTCCCAAGCGATCGGAGCAGTTCGTCACGACGCCGAGCGGTATGGACTTGGCTGTGAGGTCCTGCAGGGTCTGCGTTACGCCCGGCCAGGGCCGCAGTTCGCCGTAGCGTTCGGCAAGTTCGGTCGGTGCGCTGCCCGGCAGGCTTACCGCCTCCGCAGCCTGGGAGACGAGATCCTCGTACGAAAGGTAGCGACCGGTGCGATAGGTGATCCGCAGGTACTCGGCGCGCCAGCGCCGACCGAGATCCTCGCTCCCGGCCACGGAGTTCCAGAGAGACCAGCTGTCAAGAAGGGCGGTCAACAGATCGAAGAGGACGGCATCGTAGCGCTGCTCTGGCATCGCGTGTCTCCAGGTCGTTGCGTAGCAAAAGGATAGGTGTTCGTGCGGCAGGCCATCGTCACGCGGTACGCGCGGCGATCGCCTCGATCTCCACAAGGTAGCCGTGGTGGAGCTGGGGCGCCGGAACGACCGTGCGGGCCGGTTTCGCCTCCACGAACACCTCAGCGTAGATCCGGTTGAAGGCGGGCCAGTTCTCGACGCCCACGATATAGGCCGTGACCCGCAGAGCCTCCTGCGGCCCGCATCCCGCCTCTTCCAGAATGGCGAGGACGTTGGCGAGGGCTTGCCGAACCTGCACGTCGAAGGGCTGGTCGGCGGTATGCGTGCCGTCCGGGCGGGAGCCGAGCTGTCCCGAGACGAACACGAGGTCACGCCACACGGTCGCATGAACGTAGTGACCGACGGGAGCCGAGACGGCGGATGCTGCAATATGCGCGATGGGATCGGTCATGGTGCCGGTTCCTACCAGCCATTGATGCGGGGCCAGACCGCGGACACGCGGCCGGTTCCGTCGAGGACATGGTAACGTTCGTGCTGCCCCCCGGTGGCGCAGGCAGGGTCGGCAGGACGCGCACCCGTGCTCCGATCGGCAGGTCGGGAAGAGCCGCCTCGGATCCGCGCCGCAGCGCGAGGATGCCGTGCTCCTGGTTGGCGTCGGCGACGATGAGATCCGTGTAGGGCCGGCCCTTAAGGTCGCAGACGACGCCGTAACCTTGGTCCACGGCCTGCCTGGCGGTGCCGCGGTCGCGAGACAGCGCCATCCAGCCGGCATCCGTGATGATCCAGCCCTTGGACCGCTGGTGGCCGATCACCGTGGCGAGGACGGAGAGGGCGATATCAGCTGGAGCCACCGAACCGACCCCGGCCTGGTAGAGGTCGCCGAACATGAAGACCCCGGCGCGAACCTCGGTGACGCCGGTCAAGTCCTGCGCGTAGCGGGCGGTCGGCGTGGAGCCGACGCTGACGACGGGACAGGGCAAATCCGCGGCACGCAGAGTCTCGGCCGCCAGAACGGCCGCCACGCGCTCGGCCTCGGCCGCTGCAGCCAAAGCCGCGGGATCGCGCAGCGCGTAGCTGTCACCCGCATGGAGGAGGACACCGCGCAGGGCCGCGCCTCCGTTCACTAGGCGCCGCCCGATTTCGACGAGCAGGTCCTGGTCGGTGGGTGCCACACCGGAGCGGTGACCGTCCGCATCGACCTCGATCAGGACGGAGAGCGCGTCGCCGCGGCTTTGGACGTGCGCGACGATGGCATCCGCCTGCTCCAGGTTGTCGAGGATGAGGGCGAGATCGGCCCCCTGCGCGCGGATGGCGAAGACGCGATCGAGCTTGGCCGGCGCGATGCCGACGCCGTAGACGAGATCCCGCACACCCCCTTCGGCGAAGTGCTCCGCCTCGCGCAGGGTCGAGACCATGGCTGGTCCCTCCGGAGCCGTCATGGCGATGCGGCCGACATCGAGGGATTTGGCAGTCTTAAGGTGGGGACGGAAGGCGACGCCGTGCCGCGCGAGGCGCGCCCGCATAACCTCGACGTTGGCGCGCAGCTTCGCCTCGTCGAGCAGCAGACAGGGGGTGTCGAGCTGGTCCAAGGCCGTCCCGGGTTCGGCGGGCAACGTCTGGCGGATCGGGACTGCGGGCATTGGTGGGCTGGCCTCGTCGGCAGGTACAAGACGAGACAGAGCACGGGAGGCAGCCGTCCGCCATTAACGCCGGCTGCATTTCGGATTAAGTCCGGCCTGAATGCTGACGACCGACGACCTTCGCTTCTTCGCTGCTGTTGCCAGAGCTTCGTCCCTGGCCGCTGCCGCGCGCGACCTGAACGTCTCTCCGCCGGCCGTGACCCAGCGGCTTCGGGCCCTGGAGGCCCGGCTCCGCGTCCAGCTGCTCGATCGCTCGGGGCGGCACCTGACGTTGACCGACGAGGGCGAGTTGCTCGCCGAACGCGGACGCCAGGTCCTGGAGGGTCTCAGTGAGATCGACGATGCGCTCGCCGAGCGCCGCGGCGAGGTCCGGGGGCATCTGCGCATCCTCGCCCCGCTCGGGTTCGGTCGCCGCTACGTGGCACCGGTGGTCGCCGCCTTCCAAGCGGAACATCCGGAACTGAAGATCGATCTCGCCCTGTCCGACCGGCTCGGAGGGGTGCCCGGCAGCGACAGTTGGGATCTCGCGATCCACGTCGGCGAGATAGAACACGCGGCCCCGGGCTTGATCATGCGCAGTCTCGCCCCGAACGAGCGCTGGGCTTGTGCGGCACCGAGCTACCTGGATCGTCACGCGGTGCCGGACACCCCGGGTGCCTTGCGCGCGCATGCCTGCATCGCCTTGCGGGAGAATGATGAGGACGTGACCCTATGGATGTTTCGATCCGTCGAAGCTCTTGATGTGCACCGCGTGCGGATCGAGCCGAGTCTGGCCAGCAACGACGGCGAAGTCGTGCGGATCTGGGCCTTGGCGGGGCGCGGTATCATCGTGCGTTCGGAGTGGGATCTGATTGAGGATGTCCGGGCCGGTCGACTGATCCGGCTGCTACCCGACTACGCCTTACCGTCGGCCCCGGTCGTTGCGCTCCTGGGCACGCGTCGGCGCGCGCGCGCGGCGCGCACTGACCGGTTCCTCGACGCGCTTCAGCGATCCCTAGAGCCGGCGCCTTGGCGCTGAACAAAGGTTTGGCGGCAGATCTCTACACTTGGAACACACTCCCTCGTCGCAGCAGATGAGAGGCAGCGGCCGCGGTGTCGATGTCCGCCTCGACGTATGGCTGCTCGAAAGAGGAATGGTGAGAAATCACTCGTTCCGCTCGTAACCTCGGACTCACCGACTAACCCGTAAGCGGACGTTCCCATCTTCCGCAAAGGGTCGTGTGCGGGCGCGGTGGTGATGTCCGCTCTTATGCTTAACCGCCCGAAAGCGGACTGGCGGAAATCCACCCTGTGCAGACATTTGCTGTCGAAGGTTTCCAGCTGAGTGCCGCTCTCGATCACGGCGCAATGAAGTGCGGCACTAACTGCGATGTATCGTTCGAGATCGGCCCCGCGCCCTCGCGCAGGATCATCCCAGCTGGCTTGTCGCCCACGACCCACGATCCAATCACCACGCGTCGGCCATTGAACTCCGGGATCGGCGCCAAAGCCTGTCGGACGTAGCCGTTCCCGGCGTAGGGGCCATCCTCGACCGCGGCGACCTCGCCGTCTAAAACGATGGTGACGTTGGCGCCCTCGCGGCCCAGGAGCGGTTTGCGGGCGAAGCTCATGCCGAGCTCGAACTTTTGCGGGTCATCCTCGAAGTAGGCCGGCAGCAAGTTCGGATGGCCGGGGTGTCGATCCCAGAGTAGAGGCAGGATGCCTTTGTTGCTCAGAACCATCTTCCAGGCCGGCTCGACGAAGGTCGTGCCGCTGGCGGCGATCGCCGGGCCGAAGCTGTCTCGCAAGAGCCACTCCCACGGGTAGAGCTTGAACAGCAGGCGGACTGGCTCGCCGCCGCGATCGATGAACGACTGGTGGCCTCCCTCCTGGCGCAGGCCGATGTCCGACACGTCGACGAGGCGCACCTTCAGGCCGGCCTGCGCGGCGCAGTCCGCGAGGTAGCCTACCGTGCCGCGGTCCTCGGGGAACTCGGTCATGCAGGTCAGGTGCAGCGCGTCGCCGATCTGGGACCGTATCTCGACCAGACGGGCGAGCAGTCGCTCGTGAACCGAGTTGAACTGATCCGCGTCCGTCGGCAGCGCGCCGCTGGCTCGCATGTCCTCCAGCCAGCGCCATTGGAACACTGCCGTCTCGAACAGGGCGGTCGGCGTGTCGGCGTTGTACTCCAGGAGCTTCGCCGGCCCGGTGCCGTCGTAGGCGAGATCGAAGCGACCGTAGAGGTGCGGCTCGCGGGCGCGGTGGCTGCGCGTCACGAGGCTGTGAGCCCAGTCCGGGATACCGAGGCGCGTCATCAGCGCCGGGCTCTCTGCGATCTCGGCGGCGAGGTCGAGGCACAGCCGGTGCAGCTCTACGGTCGGCGCCTCCAGGTCCTGCTCGATCTGCTCAAGGGTGAAGGCGTAGACAGCGTCCTCGCACCATACAGCGTGACCGTCTTCGCTGGTGTGGAAGTCGTAGCCGGCGTCCGCGGCGACCGCGCGCCAATCTTCACGTGGGCTGAGAATGTGGCGGCGCATTATCCACCTGCGCCGTGCGCGGCCACAGCACGGCCCGATCCGCCGAAGCCGCCGAACGTCGTGGTGCCCGTGGCGGCGCTCGCTCCGGATGCCCCGGACGGTGCACCACCATGGAAGGAACCGAAAAATCCACCATGGCCGCCGGATGTCGATGTCCCGGTGCTCCTGCCGGTGAGATCCTGCGCGGGTGATCGCCCATCGCCGCATCCCGGTGAGGCGGAGCTCCCGCCACGATCACACTTCGGTTGGGCCGGGCTTTCCACCACCTGCTGTGGTTGGTGGCTCGCCGGGGCGGTCCGACTGTACTGCCAGCCGGCGAGTGCCGTTGAGCCGAGCAGCACAAGGGTGACCTGATGCGATCGCTTCAGAGTCGGCCTGCTGCGCTCGCCCACTGGGCCCGGACCCGGTGACCAAGCAGCGCGACGGCCGAAGATCGGTTTAGCGCCGCGCCGCAGCATCGGGGATCCTCAGTTTTCGAACCAGACGTTACCAAAGTGTCGGTTACTTTTTTCGTTCTGAAGGCGATTGCGGCGCTGAAAATCTAGGTTGACCCTCCCATGGATAATTGAGCGCTCATGCAGCATGTGTAAGTGGCAGCAATACCGTCGGAGAAATCCAGCCCTGAACGACAGAGCGTCGTGGCGATCGGCGCCAGCACCGCCCGTCCGATCGCGCGTCGTGCGCAGCTCAGTCGTCCCATTCGAGGAACTGTCGTCGACCAACACTCGCTGTGGCGCGTTGAATTCGGGTGCCGTTGCAGCGACGGAAGCCGGTTGCCCGGCCGATCGCCCTTATCATATCGCTCGGCGTTGGAGTTCGAGGCGGCGAGAGTTTAAGCCCACACCATGTTCGATGACGCGGCCGCTCGGCGCTATCTAGCTGGACTGGCCCCGGTCGCTCAGGGGTCGGTGCGCTGGCTTATCTACGACGATACCCGGCAATGGGTTTCGGTTGTGGATGGCGAGATCGCCCCGCTGCGAGAAGACTGCGAGCAGGTGCTCAGGGCATCGCGGAAGGGCGACGTCACAGCATCCTTCGTCGATGCGATCCGCGAGTTCCTTACCGAGGGAACCGATTGCACCACGCAGATCGTCGCCCTCTCGTGCGCCGTCTTGATGCACAGCATCGGTGATCTCGACGTAGTTTTCACCCAAATACAGTCTGGCGTCATGGCAACCCTCGTCTACGCCGAGGATGTGGTCGTTCGCCCTATCGCCGCATGATCGAGGCCGGCGACGTCGAATAGCGGCATGCCGTATTCGACCCAGATCCGAACAATTCGAGTGTTCCTCGTTGGTGGCCCTCCACCTTTGACGTGCATTATATGCGGGAATGGCCGAGGGCACCTTCGATGATTGAGCGTCGTGCAAAAGATCGGACCTGCCTCAACATCCCCGGCATGATCCTGGTCGACGAGCACAGGACCGTTCCCTGCATCATTGCCGACCGTTCAGCGACCGGCATCCGGGTCACGTTGCCAAACACCGAAACCCTACCGGAAGTCTTCATCCTCTCCTTCGACGACACCGGTGAGGCGCTCGTCTGTCGCGCGGCTTGGCGAAAGGCTGACCAGATCGGCTGCATCGCCGACGTGCTGGTGACCGCCTGGCTGGTGAAGCCAGCGCTCAAGCCGCCGGTATCTTGGCACTGAGGCACCGGCCTACTCCGCCTCCTGCCGCTTCGCCTGACCGCGGGGCACTCCCAGCCCGATCGCCTTGGCCAGTGCGGATCGCTGTCCGGGATCAGGTATCTGCACGGTGCGAACCGGCTTCACTGGGTCGACCTGCGATCGAGCCTCGATCCGATGCGACATGCGACCGACGCCCATCATCGAGCGCAACTTCGCCGTCACGCCGATCAGGACCAGCAGTCCGATCACCAGCGCGAAGACCGAGAGCGTGTGCCGGATCGCGTCGTCGTATTCGCGCCCGGCGTAAATGATCAACAAGCCGACCCCGACGAACGTGGCGGCCGCGATCAGCGGCATCAGCGGATCGGACATCGCGACATCAACGGGCCGGGCACCGATCAGCTTCAGCGGCTCGTCGCCGCGCTACCCCCGGCCCGCTACTCAGGAAGCGGGTCGATGACGATGGCTCACCCAGCACTTAATCCAAGCACGAGTTGCTGCGCAATGAGCATCAGCCCGGCCAGCGCTCCACCGACAACGAGCACATCGGTCAGGCCGCGTTCGGGCTCAGGGCGACTCCGAGCCATAGCACGGCTCGGTGCGCCTCGGGGGCGAAGCTGCACGACGTTGTCCGACCGGTCCATGACCGCCTCCAGCATCATTTCTGGCTCGTATCTGGTGCCGTCTGGCGCGGTCCGGCATGCGCAAGCGCACATCCTTGTCGGCTGCGGCTGCGGCTACAGCGGCATGAACGCGCACGCCTCAACGACCCACAAGTCGCTCGTCCGGTTTTTGCGACGCGTGTGGCGCATGCCTCAAGGGCTTTGCGTTGTTTCGAGACTGCCTCGTCAAGGCCGCGACCAGGATTACCGCGGCCCCAATGAAAAGGAAGGCGGCCACCCACAGCAAGACCTTAGATAACAGATCGGTCATCCCTCGGTATTAGAGAATCTGTCTTGCCTGCAGATTTCCGAACGGTTTCAATTGAAATATTCGTGCGTCGAACTTCCGGCCTCCGCAATCTATCGTGCGATCAGCTTTGCGCCAGCGGACCACCACCCCCTCTTCGCAGATCCTACACCTGAAGCGGCGGCATGATGCTCGCCGCCCCCGTCCAGCATATCAAAGCGGTCGAGCTCCGGTCTCGCGTCGTCCTAGACGAAGTCCGTATCGTCGAGCTCGAGGATATCGTTCGGCGCACCCTCGCGCTCGTACTTGTTGATCGCAACGTCCTCGATTTCGGTGCGGTAGTTCAGGAAGACGACAAGCGGGTCGAACGTGAGATCGTCCGCATCAGTCAGAGCGTGCAGCAGCTCAATCGGAATCCGGCAGGGGATTACCCGACTGTCGAGCATGCCGAAGCGCACGTGGTCGAGCGTCTCCTCGTCGATGACCGGCTGGCCCGCCTCGTAACGCTCCAACGGCATGGTGAACCACCGAACTCTGCCTTCTCGCATCCGACCACGCTGTCGGGTAGTCAATCGGTGCCCGCGTGTCCGTCTCCCAAGAAACCATCCTCGCCGCAGCCGAGTAGGCCCTTGGCCGACAGCACGATCACGCGCGATGACCTCTTGAGATGCGATTATGTGGGTTGGTCAGGCTTAAACGCTGATGTCGACCACACGCTTCGGAGGCACTGGCAGGCCTCGAGCATCCCTCCGAGCCTGGGAGCCTGCTTCGTTGGACTCGGGCACGACCATCGTCACAGTATGCAGACCGGCGCGATGCGCGATCGCAGCTTCGGCCCTCGCCGACTGGATCAAATCCGTCGCTTTCAACAGTCCGACTGCATCGATCGAGGTGGTGATCGTCATGGCTCCGGCCTCCTCGCGGATGAGCAGACCACACGACCGATGATCGAACGGTTTCATTGCTATGATCAATGCGACGCATTCGAAGCAGCTTCAGTTGCCCGGACTGGCGCTGGATTCGCTGCGCCGACTAGCAGGGCGGGCGGATCGGCCTGCAGCCGCTGCCGCGCCTCGCACAACGGCTTAATCAAGCGCCAGGATGGCAGCCAAGTCGTCCGGCCGTTCCGTGGTCTGAGCAGGGTTATGGAGGCGCGAGATGGCGTCTGACGAGCTACATCCCCCTGTTGGAATCGATCAGACCGGGTTCCTCAGCTTCAACGACATGACCGGGAGACTTATCGTCCGGCACAGTCGTTCCATCGGACGGCCGATCTTCCGGGCACCCATTCTTGCCCAGCCGTTTCATGCTGATGCGCTCCGACGCAGCAGCTTCCTTCGGGGTCAGCGCTGCCCCTCCAGTGTCATCGCGAGCCAAGTGTACCTCCCGTTGTTTTTCGGTGGTTGCAGCGTCAATGCGGGTTGGACCTTTCTGAACGAAGCGCTCAGCAGAGGAGCGTGTTCCCGGAATAGGCTCGCCGCGGCTGACGCGCTCCACACCGGGAGGGGGGATGAGCTGAGCTTTTGACCGAGAGCGCGACGAACTTGTCCAGAAGCGCGTCGAAGCCGCCCACCCCAACATGGAATCCGCGCCGATAAGAAGAAACACATGTTCGTCGTGTTCGATTTGGACGGCACGCTCGCCCTGACCGAGCACCGCGCGCATTTCTTGAACAGGCCCGGGCGGCATAAGGATTGGCGTGGCTTCTACGCAGCTTGCGACTAGAATGAGCCCTGCCAGCCGATCATCCGCACGTTGCACGCGCTCGATGCGACCGGCGCTGAGGTCGAGATCTGGTCCGGCCGCTCCGACGAGGTGAAGGACAAGACAACCGCGTGGCTGGCTGAGCACGGTCTGGAGCACATCCCAATCCGGACGCGGGCCGCGGGTGACCACCGGCCCGACACGGTGCTGAAGGCCGAATGGCTAGACAAGGGTCGGACGCCGGAACTGGTGTTCGAGGACCGGGCGACGATGGTCCGGATGTACCTGGCCCGTGGGATCAACTGCTGCCAAGTCGCACCGGGGGATTTCTGATGGCACGCCACGCTGGGCTGAAAGAGCGGGGAGGGCGCAGTGCCGCGTAGCGTCTGTGCGCCGGAGCAGGTGGAGCGGCCGCCGTAGCCGTTCGCCCCTAGAGGACTCTCGCGCCTTGAAGCGGCTCGTAACGCCGGCGCCTCCACGACCACCTTCGACGAGATGGTGGGCGAGCGTATGAAGCCATGCCCGAAGGAGTTTGGACCACGTGTTTTATGGGATTGGGCCCAGGTGGCCCTCTTCTTTGACACCTTGCCGGAACGCGAGCCGACGCATGAGAGCGACGACGAAATCCCGTCGAGGCTTGGATGACGCGCATCCGTGTGGAGGGTTCAAAACCTTTGAGTATCTGCCTTCTTGAAGGCGACGGCGATGCTCTTGTCTTGAACCGTCTGGACCTCGATCTGGCGCAGCATCAGCACGATCTGTTCCGCGCTCATCTTCTGTCCTAGCTTCATCGCCAACTGCTCTGGTCCAGGCTGATCTTCTCAATCAACCCAATCCAAAGCCAGCCGATCAGGTCATAGCTTCCACCTCCAGCGCCACGGCCGCGAACCGAGCCCGTGCCAAGGCATCTCGCGAGAGCCCGGCGCGTTCGCACCATGCAGTGAAGACGTCGGCCTCGATCGGCACGCGCACGACCTCGACGCCGCTGCGCCGTACCTTCCGCTCCACTCGCTCAGTTGCTACGCTCCACATCTCGTACTCGGGCGGCGGCTTGCCACCGTCCACAAGGCTAGTGCGCAACGCCTCGTATTGCTCTGGAACGTACCAAGGCCGGCCGACGCGGCGGGGACGATCCACGGGCTCCTCTTTGAAAGGTAGCGCTGTACGTCCTTCGATCGCAGGAACCGCGCCCTGGATTGAAGAAGTTGGCAAGCGCCATGGCCATCCCGCACATTCGGGAACTCGCGCCGCTCCTACGCCCATGTCACAACTGCAACAAGCGAGGAGGCGCCAATGCCAGAGCCCATGACGGCGCTGCTTGACTGCTACGGCATGCATTCAAAGGTATCACGGGAAGCCATCGGTTCTCGTTTGCGCGTCACGCGAGAAGCGTTGGGCTTTGGCATGACTGCTTTTGCAGCCAAGTGCGGCCTAAGCAGGACCCGATACCAAAACTTTGAAGCAGGCAGGAACCTAATAAAACCAGAACAAGCGGTGAGATTGTTTGAGGTGTTCTCAGAAGAAGGCCTCGATTTCAACTGGCTCTACTCTGGCAACACAAGCGGTCTATCACCCCGCCTCGCCCGTGCAATCTACGTCCGAGCAGAACGTCTGGCTCAAAGCAATGCTGGTGTCGTGAACGAATAGTCGATCTTGATACCGAACAGGAACTGATCGGGGGTGCCGAAGGGGCGGCGCACCAGCGGACTGTCTGCGGAGGCGCCAAGGATGCGGGTGTAGCCGGCATAAGCCGTGTACGCCCAGGTGTTGTTCGGCGTGTAGGTCACTGCGCCAATTACACCCGCCGA
This sequence comes from Methylobacterium sp. GC_Met_2, assembly GCF_026540795.1. Taxonomy (NCBI): domain Bacteria; kingdom Pseudomonadati; phylum Pseudomonadota; class Alphaproteobacteria; order Hyphomicrobiales; family Methylobacteriaceae; genus Methylobacterium; species Methylobacterium sp. GC_Met_2. The sequence goes on along the minus strand of NZ_JALNUM010000025.1, from coordinate 38,711 downwards.
ATAGAAGCTGCGCGGATCGTACGTGGTGACCCGTCCGTTGATCGCCGCCTCGGACGGCGATACGCTGAAATATTTCCGGGCGAAGCTGGCATCACCGATGTTGAAGCGCGGCCCGATCGAGAACAGGAGCTTATCCGTCGGGATCAGGTAGTCGGCCGCCACCGAGCCGACTGTGCCGTGATGGCCGTAGACGCCTTGCCGAGCCTCAACGCGCGTCCGGATGAAGGAGACCGGGTAGAACTCCGCGAATACACCGGGCTCGAGCGCAAAACGTGCATCACGAATGCCAAGCAAGTGTGCCCGGTCATCGCCGTAGTAGCGGCCCGGCACCACCCGAACGGTGGGGCCGATCCGGAACATCGGATCATCGTAGAGGGACAAGCTGAAGCCGTCGTCGGGCGCCGAGAAACGCCTTGGCTCGCCGACCCGGCGGATATCGATCGATGGGTAGCCAACCGCCGTGTAGTCGCTCGACCCCGGATACCGCGGTACGACCTGAAGCGAGCCACTGAGCGTCACGATCCACGTGGTGGGATCGACCTGCGCAAAGGTTGGTATCGGGCGCGGCATCACCGCGCCGAGATCCGCAGCACGCGCGCCCGCGGCGCCGTAGGCAGTGAGAAGTGCGCCAGCGCCGAAAACGGCGCAGAAACGCGAAAGGCGCTGGAGCGGTAAAATCATGGCCACGCTTTATGCTGCAGTTTCATCCCGGCCGCATTGCTCAAGGGCCCGTCCTCCCACTGAATGTCACGCAATCGAGCTGCCCGTGATGATTCCGCAACGTTTCATGCGATGCGATCGAGCTACTGCCGGTGAGCGAGCCACACTTCTGCCTACGGGTGGGACTCTCCTACAGCGTGCCCGGGTACGGCATTCGATGAGGCACGCTCATGTCGCCGTGGTTGGCCGCCGTCTTAAGCCTTGAGACCGCGCTGTGGTCCGCGATTCTGGCTCAGGCTGCCCACAATTATGAGGAGGAACGTACACCCGCGGCCGGCATCGCCCGGGTGTCCGCATGGCTCCTTCTGGCCGCCACCGGCTTACTAATTTGGTCAAAAGCTACGTGAGCGGCGACCTCGTCATGCTGCTCGGTCGAGGGTGATCTCGATCAATGCCGTGTTGCATCCGCGTTGCACGGACCAACCTACGCCCAGCTGTAACCCGTTGTAAAAGCTAAGCCCGCGTTGCGGCATGTTGCAAGCCATGCGGAAGACGCTTTGAGCATTGAAAAACCCGCCAAGTCATTGACCGGGCGGGCTAAATCGATGGTAGCAAGGGACGGATTTGAACCGCCGACACAAGGATTATGATTCGACGACGATTGTGCTGCTGGGCGCGCAGGTGAACGCCGAGACGGAGCGCCAGACCGCCGAGGACACGACAGTGGGCGAGCCTAAGCCTCTCGGCACGCGGGGAGCGAAGATGGCCGACAGTGTCGGAGCAGCTGCAGAGTAGCTGCCTCCTGTCAGGGTTTGGTGCTGGGACTACCCTTCTGTTCCGCATGGTCAGCGGTGCGCTCAGTATATGGTGGTCGCCGCTCCTTATGGATCGACAGGTACGCTCGCGCAGCAGGACGGCTCAGCGCGCGATCGCCTGCGCGTCAAAGGTTCGGCAAGGACCGCGGCGGCCGGCAGCACCGAAATATGCCGGGGTTCCTGTCTGACCGGGTGACACTGCACTAGCCATTGGTCCGGCCACGAAAACGTCTTCGCTCTCGCGCGACGGCGAGCAAGGCTTCTCCAACATCTAAGCCGTTCGTTGCAAAATCGACTGCGAGCTCGAGCAGCTCAACGACTAGTCGTCGGAAGGCCGCGTGCCCGAGCCGCGCCGCGATGCCAGGATCTGTGACGAGGAAAGAATCCTGTACGAGGCGTTCGCAGCGGAGGTCGACCTTTTGAAGGACAGCCGAACTCGACAGAGGACAGGCAAGGGCGGCTGGTACGCCTTCGTGCGGGTCATGCGATGGGATGAAGCCCGAACGCAGGCCGAAGGGATCGATAAGATCGAGCAGAGCTGCCAAGGGAACAAGGCCGCTTATGAGGCTGCCCGACGCTTGCTGGCCGAGAATGCGCACCGGCTGGGCGATGGGATCACGGTGGAAGCCGACGTCGCGACCGAGCTGGATTGGGTGCCGAAGAAGGTTAGTCCTGAGCACGAGGGCTGATTTCGTGAGGGGCTTTCCAGAGAGCGGTATCGCGTTCGTTGTGTGATCCTATTGTGACCCCAACGAAGAAAACCGCCCCAATTATGGAGCGGATTTGCTAATCAAATCAATACGTTAGCGCCAGAGTGCTTACTTGATCTTGGTTTCCTTGAACTCGACGTGCTTGCGCGCGACCGGGTCGTACTTGCGCATCGACAGCTTCTCGGTTTGCGTCCGGGAGTTCTTCTTCGTGACGTAGAAGTAGCCCGTGTCGGCGGTCGACATGAGCTTGATCTTGACGGTGACGGCCTTGGCCATGGCGCGGCGCTCCTGCAGGGTGCGGCATTCCGCGTGAGCGAAACGCAAATGGCCGGGAGGACCCGGCCGAATACGGGCGGGTGAATGCCCGATCGCGCCGTTCAGGTCAAGAGTGGACGCGCCGACGCTCCGTCACGGCGAGGGCGCCTGCAAAGGCCAGGAACAGGGCGAGCAGCGCCAGCGCGAAGCCGTGCGGCGGTATGAGGTCGAGCCCGCCGCCGATCACCGGCGGCCCCAACATCAGCCCGACATTGTACAGCACCACGAAGGCCGCGTTGGCGCCGGCGAGATCGTTTGCCGGCGTGCGGTCACCCAGCATGGCGAGCCCGACCGTGTAGAGCGTGCCGGCGATACCGCCCCAGACCAGGAGCAGCAGGCCGAACGCCACGGGGTTCCCGGCCGTCAACGGGATGAGCGCCGAGCCGGCGGCGCCCGCGAGACCTGCGCCGAGCAGCACCGCACCGCGGTTGAACCGGTCGGCGAGCCAACCGAACGGAATCTGGAACACCACATTGCCGAGCGCGATCAGGCTGACGAGCCCGGCCGCGCCTTGTGCGTCATAGCCGAGGCGCAGTCCGTAGAGGGGCAGGATCGCGAAGATCCCAGTCTCGACCGCTCCGTACGCGAGGGCAGCCGCGAGCGCGCCGGGGGCGAGGCGCAGGTAGCTGAAGATGCTTCGGCCCGAACCCGGCTCGATCGTCGGCGACAGCCCCCGGGCGAGCAGGATGGGCAGGCCGCCGGCCAGCATGAGGGCGGCGCCGGTCGCGTAGGGGGCCAGCCCCTCGGTGCCGACAAGCGCCAGCAGGAGCGGGCCGACCGCGAAGCCCGCTGCCAGGACGGTGGCGTAGATGCCCATCACGAGGCCCCGGCGTTCCGGCGGGGCAGCGGCGTTGATCCAGTACTCGGAGAGTACGAATAGGGCGCCGAGCGTCATCGAGAAGACGAAGCGCAGGGGGAACCAGAGCGCGATACCCGGCAGGATCGGGAACAAAGTGAGGCTGGCCGCTCCGACGATCAGCGCCAAGCCGAGCAGCGGGGCGACCCCGATCCGCGTGGCCAGCCGCGGGACGAACGGCACCGTACAGATGCTGGCGATGCCCGCCACCGCGGTGTTGATCCCGATCAGCGTGCTCGACGCGCCCCGTCGCTCCAATTCGATCGACAGGAGCGGGATCGACAGGCTCAGACCGATGCCCACGACGGTGACGCAGGTGACGGCCGCCGCGATGGCCGCCACATCCTCCGAGCTGATTCCGCGCCGTCCCGCGTTCTCCACGTCCTTTTGGTTCACAAGGCTACCCGTTCGCGCCGGCCGTAGCGCTCGTAATGGAACGGGATCATCCGGTGTGGGGCGAAATCGGCGGCGATCTGAGCTTCCAGATCGTCCAGGATGGCGCGGGTGATGTACGGCAGGTCGAGCTTGCGGGCCGCCTCAAGGCGGACCCAGGCGAGTTCGGTGAACTCCGCGTCGGCCTGAACCCGGCCCGGCTCCTCTGCCGCAACCATCCGATGATCGACCGCGAAAAAGCGCGTGTCGAACCGGCGTACGCGCTTCGGCGGCGTGATCGCCCGGGCCACGAGGTGCAGCGCCTCGAGATCCGGCAGGACGCCGTGCCGGGCAAACCCCTCCCAGCCCGCGGGCGTCTCCTCCGGCGCGCCGTGCTCGGTCGTGCCGAGCAGCAGGCCGGTCTCCTCGTAGGTCTCGCGGATTGCGGCGAGCGCGAGCGCCCGGCCGAGATGATGGGGTGGCCGGGAGACCTGCCGGGTCAGCGCCGCTTCGGCGTAGTCGGGCAGGGCGCCGGCCACCGGCATGTGACGGTCGCCGAGCTCGATCCGGCCGCCCGGGAAAACGAACTTGCCCGGCATGAAGGCGAGGTTGGGGTTGCGCCGGCCCATCAGGACCTTCGGGCCGCCCCGTCCCCGCCGGTCGATCACGATCATGGTGGCGGCGTCCCGCGGGCGCAGGCGCGCCGCGGCAGGCTTCCTCTCAGAGGCGGTGGCGATCTGGGGCTCCTGCTGCGGCAGCGGCAAGGCGTGTCTCCTCCGACCCCGGGGTGGGGCGGCTCCGCGGTAGCGTGGCGAAGCCGTGCATGCCAAGGGCGTATTGCAGCCCGACGACGGCACCCTTGACCGGTTGGAGCAATATGAGCGCGAACAGGAGCGTGAAGGCCGGCCAGACTCCCATCTCAACCCAGAGGGGAACCTCGTAGGCGCTCTCCGTCTCCAGGATCAGGTAGCCCACGATGTGGGCGACAATGAAGATCACCACGTAGGGTGGCAGATCGTCCGCCCGGTGGTGGTGCAACTCCAGGCCGCACGCATCGCATTCGGGCCGCACCTTGAGGAAGCGGCCGAAGATCCGCCCCTGGCCGCAATGCGGGCAGCGGCCGATGAAGCCTCGGGCCATCGCGGGTACGAGACGGGTGCGCAGGGGAATCGCGTCGGCGGCCATGTCCAGGGTCTACAACGGCCCGGTCAGCGGCGCGAGCCGCGATGGCGCGTCCCAGTGTTGCGGATGCCGGCGGGACGGCCGGGCGGGGCCGCCTTGAACGGCCGGCCACCGGGCGCCTTGCCCGGGCCGGGCTTGCGGGCGCCGGAACGGGACCGGCCCTCGCTGAGCAATTCGAAGCGCAGCGCCCCGGCCACCGGTGCCGCCTCCACGAGCCGCACCTCGACCCGGTCGCCCAGGCGGAACGTCTCCCCGGTCCGCTCGCCCACCAGGGCGTGACGGCCCTCCTCGTGGCGGAAATAATCGGCGCCGAGCTGCGAGACCGGCACGAAGCCGTCCGCCCCGGTCCCGTCGAGCTTGATGAAAAGCCCGGCCCGAGTCACGCCGGCGATCTGGCCCTCGAAGCTGGCCCCGATCTGGTCGGCGAGGTGGTGGGCGATCAGCCGGTCGATGGTCTCGCGCTCGGCCGCCATGGCGCGGCGCTCGGCCGCCGAGATCTGCTCGCCGATCTGCGCCAGCTCGCCGAGTGAGACCGTACTCCCGAGCCCATCTGTGCCGAGCCGGCAGGCGGTGATCAGCGCCCGGTGGACGATCAAGTCGGCGTAGCGCCGGATCGGCGAGGTGAAATGCGCGTAGCGCCGCAGATTCAGGCCGAAATGCCCGAGATTCTCGGCGGCGTAGACGGCCTGGGCCTGGCTGCGCAGGATCACCTCGTTGAGGAAGACGCTGTGCTCGGTCTCGGCGACGGTCGCTAGGATCCGATTGAACAGGGCGGGCCGCAGCGCCCCTTCCCTGGGCAGCTTGATGCCCACCGAGGCCAGGACCTCACCGAGCGCCCGCATCTTTTCGAGCGCCGGCTCGTCGTGGACGCGATAGATCAGCGGCTGTTTCGCCTGCTCCAGGGTCTCGGCTGCGGCGACGTTCGCCTGGATCATGAACTCTTCGATCAGCCGATGCGCGTCGAGCCGTTCCGGCACGATCACCCGATCGACCGCGCCGTCCGGGGACAGAAGGACCTTGCGCTCGGGCAGGTCGAGGGCGAGCGGGCCCCGGCGGTCTCGGGCCGCGCGCAGGGCCGCGTAGGCCGCCCAGAGGGGGCGCAAAGCCGGCTCCAGCAGGGGGGCGGTGGCGGCGTCCGGCTGCCCGTCGATCGCGGCCTGCGCTTGCGCATAGGCGAGCTTGGCGCGGGAGCGCATCATCACCCTGTGGAAGCCGTGGCGGCGCTTCTCGCCATCGGCGGCGATGACCATGCGCACGGCGAGCGCCGGCCGATCCTCGCCCTCGCGCAACGAGCACAGGTCGTTCGAGATCCGCTCCGGCAGCATCGGTACGACCCGGTCGGGGAAGTAGACCGAATTGCCGCGCTCCAGCGCCTCCCGGTCGAGGCTCGATCCGGCGCGGACATAGGCCGCTACATCCGCGATGGCGACGGTGAGGATGAAGCCGCCCGGGTTGGCCGGGTCGGGATCGGCTTCGGCCATGACGGCATCGTCGTGGTCCTTGGCGTCCGGCGGGTCGATGGTCAGGAGCGGCCGGTCGCGCCAGTCCTCTCGGCCCTGCAACGTCGCGGGTTCTGCGGCATCCGCCTCGGCCAGGGTCGAATCCGCAAAAACGTGCGGGATGTTGTGGAGGTGCAGCGCGATCAAGCTCACCGCCTTCTCGGAGCCGAGCGAGCCCAGCCGCTCACGCACGCGCCCCTTGGGAAGGCCGAACCGGGTCTCGCGCTCTAGGGAGACGCTGACGAGGTCGCCGTCGCGGGCCTGCCCCTCCTCGCCCGGTGGGATCAGGATCTCGCGGCCCTGCGAGCGCTTCTCCACCGGCACGATCCGGCCGCCCTGCGCGCCGGCGCGGTAGACGCCGAGGATCTCGGCCTTGTTCTTCCCGATGACCTTGATGACCCGGCCCGTGTAGCCGCCCTCGGGGTCGCGTTCGACCCGGATCAGAGCGCGGTCGCCGATGCCGGACGCCGGCCGAGTGCCCTTGCGCGGGCCGCGCGGCTGCATGAGCACGATGGCGGGCGGCTTGCCGGTGCCCGTCCACTCGACGGGGACGGCCAGAAAATCACCATGGCGGTCGCGCGAGCGGATATCGGCCAGCACCACCGGCGGCAGGTGGCCCGCCGGGGCGAGACCGCCGCGCCCGCGGTCGAGGGCGCCATCCTCTTCGATCTCTTTCAGGATGCGCTTCAGCTCGATCTTGGCGGCCCCCTTGATGCCGAAGGCCTGGGCGATCTCGCGCTTGCCGACAGGCTCCTTCGACTCGGCCACGAAGGCGAGGATCTGCTCACGGGTGGGGATGGGCGGCGGAGCGGCGGGCTCGGCCCCCGGGGTGGTGGTGCGACGTGCCAAAAGGTGGTGCCGGCTGGTTCTCGGAAAACGAAGCCCAAGTGGGCTCAGGACCAATCCGGTCCCGACATTCCAAGATGGGTCCCCGGAGCGCCCACGGCAACGCCGGGCCGGCTTTCCTCAACAGGCTGGATCAACCGGTCGAGGCGATCTTGCGGATATTCTCGACCGCTTGATCCACGTCGAAGCCCGGGGACACGATCTCAGTCAGGCTGAACGGGCAGGCGCGCGGCAAAGTCAGGTTCACCTGCCCCTCTTGCGGCGCCAGTTCTGGCGTCTCGGCCGCTTGGATCGCCAACGTCCAAGCGCCATCCATGCGCAGGCTCGCCGGGTCGGGCGGATCGCCAGCGAGTGCCGCGAGCTTGGCGCGGCCTGCATCCCGGCAGGCGAGGCTTGTCGCATCGTCCGAGATCAGGGCTGCCTTGATCAGCTCGGCCAGGGCATCCCTGACCCGTTCCACGCTCGCGTTCATGGGTATCCATTCCGAAGGGTCCGAAGGCGTGGCAAGCCGGATGCCATCCGGAAACAGGCCGGTGTGACAGAACCGCCGATCTTTCCTGGCGATCGGCGCGGTGTAGAAGGCAGGCATGATCCCGGTCCTGACTCGCCGAACCGAGGCCGTGCCGCTCTACGCCGCGGCCTGTGCGGAGCTGCGGCTGCGCGGCTTCGAGGGCGACCTGTCGCTGTCCGACGCCGACCGCACCGTCTTCGCCACCGACAACTCGATCTACCAAGTGGAGCCGGGGGCCGTCGCTTTCCCGCGCTCCCGCGATGACCTTGTGCGCATCGCCAAGCTCCTCGACGACCCGCGCTTCTCCGAGATCGTGATCCGGCCCCGCGGCGGGGCGACCGGCACCAATGGCCAATCTCTTGGCCACGGCCTCGTGGTCGATACCTCGCGGCACATGAACCGCATCCTGGAGATCGACGTCGTCAACCGAAGCGTCCGGGTCGAGCCCGGGGTCGTGAAGGATCAGCTCAACCGGGAACTCGCCAAGCACGGCCTGTTCTTCGCGCCCGAGCTCTCCACCTCGAACCGCGCCACCCTCGGCGGGATGATCTCGACGGATGCCTGCGGGCAGGGCTCGTGCCTCTACGGCAAGACCCGGGACCACGTTCTGGCGCTGACCTGCGTGCTCACCGACGGCACGGTCTGGGCCGCCGAGCCCCTGGATGGAGAGGGCCTCAAAGCCGCCAAGGGACGCAACGACCGGGTCGGTGAGATCCACCGTACCGTGGACGCCGTCGTCACCGCGTACGCGACCTTGATCGAGGAGCGCTTCCCCAAGCTCAACCGCTGCCTGACCGGCTACGACCTCGCGCATCTGCGCGATGCCGCGGGTCGGTTCGACCTCAAGAGCGTACTCTGCGGTTCGGAGGGCACGCTGGCGCTGATCGCCGAGGCGCGGCTGAACGTTCTGCCGATCCCGAAGGCCGCGGTGCTGGTGGCGCTCTCCTACGTGGATTTCGATGCGGCGCTTCGCGACGCGCAGGCGCTGCTGCCCTTCGGCGCGGCTTCCGTAGAGACCATCGATTCCACCGTGCTGGCGCTCGCCCGCAAGGACCCGATCTGGGCCGAGGTGCGGGCTTTCTTCCCCGAGGATCCGGCCGGGCGGCCAGTGGACGGAATCAACCTCGTGGAGTTCGTCGGCGATGACGAGGCCGGCGTGGAGGCCGCCCTCACGCGGCTCACCGACATGCTCGCGGTTGAGCGCGGCACCGACACCAAGCGCCTGGGCTTCGCCATCGCCCGGGGGGCGGCGATCGAGCGGCTCTGGACCATGCGCAAGAAGGCCGTGGGCCTGCTGGGCGCCGCCAAGGGCGATGCCCGGCCGATCCCCTTCGTGGAGGACACCGCCGTCCCGCCGGAGCGGCTCGCCGACTACATCGTGGAGTTCCGCGCCCTCCTCGACGGCAAGGGGCTGCGCTACGGCATGTTCGGCCACGTCGATGCCGGCGTGCTGCACGTCCGGCCGGCCATAGATCTGAAGGATCCGGACCAGAACGGCCTGATCCGAGAGGTGACCGAGGGCGTCGTCGCGCTCACCGCCAAGTATGGCGGCTTGCTCTGGGGCGAGCACGGCAAGGGGTTTCGGTCCGAGTTCGTGCCGGAGACGTTCGGGCCTCTTATGCCGGCACTGGAGGCGATCAAGCGGGCCTTCGATCCGGGCGACCGGATGAACCCGGGCAAGATCGCCTCGGCGCGGGGACAGAGCCTCACGCGGATCGACGGCGTGCCGCGCCGGGGCGAGCAGGACCGTACCATCCCGGCGCCGGTCCGGCAGGTTTTCGACGAGGCGCTCCACTGCAACGGCAACGGCGCCTGCTTCTCCTTCGATGCCGACGAGGCGATGTGCCCATCCTGGAAAGCGACCCGAGAGCGCCGGCATTCGCCGAAGGGTCGCGCTTCTTTGATGCGCGAGTGGTTGCGCCAGGCGACGGCGGACGGCCTCGATCCGAGCGCCGAGCTGGCGCGGCAGCATTCCGGCTGGTTCCGCGACGTGGCCGCCACCCTGTTGGGTGCCCTGAGGCCGCGGTCGGAGCGGCAAGATTTCTCGCACGCGGTCCAAGATTTCTCGCACGCGGTCAAGGAGGCGATGGATGGCTGCCTCGCCTGCAAATCCTGCACGGGGTCCTGTCCGATCAAGGTCGACGTACCGACCTTCCGGGCGAAGTTCCTGGCGCTCTATCACACACGCTACGCCCGGCCCCTGAAGGACCACCTCGTGGCGGCGCTGGAATCGCTGCTGCCGCTGGCCGCCAGGGCGCCGCGCTTGAGCAATGCCCTCCTGACCAACCCGATCGCACGCCTGACCCTGGCCAAGGCCGGGTTGGTCGCGATCCCCAACCTGTCGCCGCTCGATCTCCGGACGCAGCTGGCCGGTCTCGGTGTCGCGGTCGCGAGCCCCGAAGCATTGGCGCGGCTGAGCCCGCACGAGCGCGCGACGGCGGTGCTGGTGGTGCAAGACGCCTTCACCAGCCATTTCGACGCGGACGTTGTTACCGACGCCTGCGCGCTGCTGATCGCCCTCGGCTTCCGGCCCTGGCTGATGCCCTACCGGCCGAACGGCAAGCCGCTGCACGTCCACGGCTTTCTAGCCCGGTTCGCCGCCGTCGCGCGCTCCAACGCCGCGATGCTGCGCGCCTTCGCCCAGCAGGGCGTGCCCTTGGTCGGCATCGATCCGTCGATGGCGCTGACCTACCGGTCCGAATACGTGCAGGTGCTGGGCGATGACCTGCCGAAGGTCCATCTCCTGCAGGAATGGCTGGCGACCCAGCTCGACCGGATCCCGTCGCGCCAGGGCGGTCGAACCATGCGGCTCCTGCCCCACTGCACCGAGCGCACCAACGCGCCGGGGGCGGTGCGCGACTGGCAGGCCGTGTTCGCGCATCTCGGGCTGCGGCTCGACGTGCCGGCGGCCGGCTGCTGCGGCATGGCCGGGACTTACGGGCACGAGGCCCGCCATCGCGCCACCTCGGAGACGATCTACGGCCTGAGCTGGGCCCGCCACGTCGCCGAGGCCCCCGGCTGCACGCTGCTGGCCGATGGCTATTCCTGCCGGTCCCAGGCCAAGCTGGTCGACGGCGTGCGGCTGCGCCACCCGGCCCAGGCGCTTCTCGAGCATATCCGTTCAGAGGTCGGCGCTGCGCCGTTCCATCCGGAGCGCGCGGCGGCTGCGGCGACGTGAGCGGCACGGGCCTGACCGTCGCCGTGGTGGGAGCCGGCGCGGTCGGCTGCTACTACGGGTTCCTCTTGGCGAAAGCCGGCCACGCGGTCACGCTGATCGGACGCCCCGCCCTGGTCGAGGCGGTCCGGGCGCCGGGGTTGGTCCTCGACACCGGGGCCGGAACCGGTGCCGTCCCCGTGCAAGCGACCACGGAGGGGAACGGGGTCGCCGGGGCGGACCTCGTCCTGGTCTGCGTGAAATCCGGCGACACCGAAGCGGCCGGTGCGATGATCGCCCCGCACCTGGATCCCGCTACGGTGGTCTTGAGCCTCCAGAACGGCGTCGACAATGCCGAGCGCTTGGCCGCCATCCTCGGGCATCCCGTCGTGCCGGTGGCGGTCTACGTCGCCACCGAGATGGTTGGGCCGGGGCGCGTCCGCCACAATGGGCGGGGCGACCTGATCATTGGCGCCTCGGCGGAGAGCGGGCGCATTGCCGCCGCCTTCACGGCAGCCGGCATCCCGACCAGCGTGTCGGCCCGAGCCATCGACGCCCTTTGGGGCAAGCTGATCCTCAATTGCGCCTACAACGCCCTCTCGGCGCTGACACAGCTCCCCTACGGTCAACTGGTGCGGGGAGTCGGCGTAGTCGCGAGCATGACCGACGTGGTGCAGGAATGCGTCGCCGTGGCCGGAGCGGCCGGGGTGTCCGTGCCGGCCGACATCCTCGACCACGTGCTCAGCCTCAGCACCACCATGGCCGATCAGCGTTCCTCAACCGCGCAGGATCTCGCCCGGGGACGCCGCAGCGAGATCGACCACCTGAACGGCTATGTGGTGCGCATGGGAGCCGCCTTGGGTATCCCGACGCCGGCCAATCGGATGCTGCACACGCTCGTAAAGCTCGCCGAGGCACGTGGCAGCGGCTGAGTACGGAGTACGCCACGCGCGGTATTGCCCGCCGCGCGATCAGAAGACGCCCGCTTCGGCCACCATCCTGTCGGACCGGATCGCGGGCTCCGCCGTGAAGTACCGCCGCTGGATCTCTCCGAAATCGACGATCCACTGGTCCATGGTGTCCGCAACCACGGCGACGCCGGCGGGGGTGAGTTGGATGTGCCGTGAGCCCATCGAGTCGATGGTCGCGATGAAGCCGAGACGCTGCGCCTTCGCGACGTACTTCCGAATGGTTTCCGGTCTCAACGACGCGATCTTGATGCTGCCGAAGGCAAGCTTCTTCTCGACCCTGAGTCCGGGCTGCAGCGCCAAGTATGACAGGATGTGCCAGAGATCCATGGCGTCCCCGGCATCCGTAGTCTGACCCGATTCGCTCCGGAGGGCGGCGTCCCAGCCGACGAACTGCCGGTTCGTGAGCTTTAAAAGCTCTTGGACGCCCTCGCTGCACAGGAAGTCAGTCTTGGCGCCGGTCATCGTGAAATCCCTCTGGTCAAATTCGCCCAGCGTGGGCGCTACCCGTCGCCGGAGCACAACATAGGCGCTGGTCCGCCGCTAGCCCCCTAACATGCGACGCGACATTGAATGAATACAAATTTCGGAGCGGCTTTTTGCGAAATTCGGGTGCAAATAGCTGATTTGACAATTAATTATCAGTCGAGGGCTGTGGTATGTGTCGTACTCATCGGCGTCGGGCAAGATCCGCTGCTGTATGGGCCAGCATTATGCCGAAAACGAGCAAACGCGGAGCCTCTACAAGTGAAGCCCTAATTCTCAGATGGATCGGGGCGCGTCAAAGGTCCCCGGGTTCGAATCCAGGATCTGAGAAAAAATCCGAGACGCTGCCCACGAATGTAATCTATCCCGATTGGCCCGCCGTCTCGCGTGCGCCAAAAGCCTGAGACCGGGCGGGATTATCACGCGCTTTCAAGGACGCAACTTAAGGGCGAATCTCCTGGAACGGTGTGGTGCGCTTGAGCGGAGCCGTTCATCCCGCCGTTCGGACCTGAAATCTTCCGACGGTTCTTTCAGGTCGAGACCGTATCGATGACGTCGGTCCGGCCGATGGTCGGATGGGCGGTCTTCGGTTCGGCCACAATCTGTCGTGAAAAAGCTCCAGACCTACACCCTGGATCACGCGCCCGCGGCGTTGGCCTTCCGGGTGGCGGCTGCCTTCTTGGCAGAGGCGGAGCGCTCAGCGGCCGTTCGCCCGCTGGACGCTTTTCCGCCGGCTTCGCCGCCCTTGTGAGCGGCCGGATGACTGGTGTGCTTGCCGCGTCCGGAGCCGCCGGGCTTCTTCCCGCCGCCGTCGTCCTTGTTGACGGTGGCCCAGGCGCGGGCGTCCGCCTCGTTCTCCGGAACGCCGCGGGCCTCGTAGGATTCGGCGATGTGCTCGGCCTTGCGCTTCTGCTTGTCCGTGTACTTCGACTTGTCGCCCTGTGCCATCGCGCGACTCCCGTGCGCTCAGCCCACCCCGGTCGGACCGTCGAGGATGGCCCGCACGCGGCGGACCAACTCCGTGCGCCGGTAAGGCTTGTTGAGTAGGTCAAACTCGGAACCACCGATGTCGGTTCGCTCCAGGCTGGCCTCCGCGTAGCCGGTCGCCAGCAGAACCTTGAGCTTAGGCTGGCGCCGCCGCGCCTCGCGGGCGAGCAGCACGCCGTTCATGCCGCCCGGCATGATCAGGTCGGTGAACAACAGGTCGATGCGCTCGCTGGAATCGAGGATCTCCAGCGCCTCGCGGGCATTGCCGGCCACCAGCGTCACATAGCCGAAATCCCGCAGGATGGTGCGGGCGAGTTCGGCGACATCTTCGCGGTCATCGACGATCAGGATCGTCTCGGTTCCCTGACGGTCGACGGACCGCAGGGAGATTTTCGGCGGCGTGTTGACGGCCCCATCGGTCGCGGGGAACGAGAGACGGACCGTCGTGCCCTCGCCCACGGTGGATTCGATCTGTGCCGCGCCGCCCGACTGCTTGGCGAAGCCGTACACCATGGAGAGGCCGAGGCCCGTGCCCTTGCCCTCCTCCTTGGTGGTAAAGAACGGATCCATCACCCGGGCCAGCACAGCCGGTGGAATGCCGGTGCCGGTATCGCGGACCGCGATGCTGACGTAGCGGCCAGCGCGCAGGGGCCCGATCTCCCTGCCGCTGGCCGCGACCTCGCTGTTCTCCGTGGAGATCCGTACCGTGCCGCCGTCCGGCATCGCGTCGCGGGCGTTGATTAGCACGTTCAGGATCGCGACCTCGGCCTGGGTCGGGTCGACACGACAGTTCCAGAGATCCGGTGCGAGATCGAGCTCGACCTTGACCGCCTCGCCCACCGAGCGCGCGACCATCTCGCCCATCCCCTCGACGAGGGTGTTCAGATTGACCGCGCGCCCGTCCAGCCGCTGCTTGCGGGCGAAAGCCAGCAATTGCTGCGTCAACGTGGTCGCGCGCTCGGCCGCTTGCCGGATGTTGTCGGTGGCGCGACCCAGCCGGGCGCGGTCGGCATCCGGCTTCTCGAGTCCGGCCGCCAGGATGTCGACGTAGCCGACGATCACCTGCAGCAGGTTGTTGAAATCGTGCGCGATACCGCCCGTGAGCTGGCCGAGCGCCTCCATCTTCTGCGCTTGGCCGAGCGCTTCCTCGGCGTCGCGGCGACGCGAGACGTCGAGCTGCGAGCCGAAATAGTATACAAGCTCGCCATCGGCATTGTAGACCGGTGAGACGAACAGCGCGTTCCAGAAGGTCGAGCCGTTCTTGCGGTAATTCAGGATCTCGGTGGCGAATTCCCGCTTCTCGGCGATGGCTGCCTTGACCTGCGCAACCGACTCGCGGTCGGTTTCCGGACCCTGCAGGAAGCGGCAGTTGCGGCCGATCAGTTCCTCGGGCGTGTAGCCGGTCATCGCCAGGAAGGCACGATTGGCGAAGATGATCGGGTTGTCGGGCTGGCGTGGATCGGTGACGATCATCGGCATCCGCGTCGTCTCGACCGCCGCGAAGAAGATGTCGCTCTTGCGATCCGTGACGTCGCCCGGCGCGCTGTCCCGAACCTGCGGGCCGGGGCCAGAGGGTGGGGTTTCTGGGGTCTCGGACATGCGAGGCGGTCTTCACCTTGAAGCCGTGGAAGCGGGGCCGGGCGGCCTTTCATGACCTGCCGGTGTGGACCCTGGTGGTCAGCAACGCGGAGTCGACCGAACGGGTTCTCCGAGTTGAACGCTCAGGCGGTCGCCGTCGTGGGGACCGGATCGGGCAGCGGGACCTGCGAAACGGGAGCGACCCGTCGCGTCGGCTCGCGGCATGTGCTCAGCACCGCCGACAGCGCCTCGTTGAGCGAGGTCACGAGGAAATCCGCCGACGTCGCCCGGCGCAGGCGTTCCAGCGTCGCCGGGTCGCGCTCGCGCCAGAAGCCCACGAGGATGCGCACGCCCGGCACTGCGGCCCGCGCCTGACGGACGGTGAAGCGGATCTGCGAGAGGCTCACCGGCTCCAGATAGGAGAAGCAGATCAGCGCGAGCCCCTCCGGATTCTCGGGCCGCTCGCCGGCGCGGATCGCCGCCATCGACATGACCTGCGAAGCCAGCCCATGCCGGCCGAGGATCTGGCTGAGCATCAGGGTCGCCGCCTCGTCGAACGGGCCGCGGCTCGACACGCACAGAACCGGCGTCTCGCTGCGCCAGTGGGGCGCCAGATCCTCGCGGGTGAGAACGATGCCCGCCACCTGCCGGTCGGGTCCGATCGCGGCCAACGCCGCTGCGGTCTCGGTATCGGGGCTGCGTCCCGATGAACGCCGGATCCGCCGCGCGACCGGCGCGGTCCCAAGGCGGTCCACGACGCTGCGGATCGCCCCACCAACCTCCTTCTGGCGTTCGCGGTCGAGGGTCCCGCGCGACATATCCTCCTGGGCAAGCAGCAAGCCGGCGAGGGCAACCTCGTCGTAGTAGGTGACCAGGGCACGCTCCTTCAGGAACTGCCAGCCCTGGTCGATCGCCTCGGCCGGATCGCCGGCCAGCATGCGCTGGTAGAAGATTTCGGGCGGCGACAGGGCCGGTTGATCGCCGAGCAGCACATCGAGATACCAGAGCCGCTCCACGTGCCGCCCCAGCACCACGAGACAGACGGTGAGCGGGGTCGCGAGCACGAGGCCGATCGGTCCCCATAGGAAAGTCCAGATCGTCGCCGCCAGGATCACGGCCACCGGCGAGAGGCCGGTGGAATGACCATAGAGCAGCGGCTCGATGACGTGGCCGCAGATCGGCTCGACCACGAGGAACAGCGCCGCGGTGGCGATCACCATCGACCAGCCGGGATCGACCGCGGCGGCGAGAATCAGCGGCAACAGCGCGCTGATCGCAGCGCCGATATAGGGCACGAACCGCAGGATCGCCGCCAGCACGCCGAACAGGGTCGGGCTCGGCACGCCGATCACCCAAAGACCGACACCGATCACGACGCCGAACGCGAGGTTGAGGGCAAGCTGGGCCAGGAAGAAGCGGCTGAGCCGTCCGGTGGCATCGTCGATCGCCGCCGTGGTCCGCCTAAGGTCCTCCGAGCCGCCCGCGAGCCGGATCGCACGGTTCCGCAGATCCTCGCGCTGCAGCAGAATGAAGATCGTGAAGATCAGGATCAGACCCGTCGTCGCCAGCGGGTGAACGAGGGGGCCGGCGAACGTCTGGAGCGTGTCCACCACGTTGGCGCGGGCGGGGGTGATCTCCACGGTGAGCGGGTGCGTGCGCGAGCCGGGCTCACCCTTGATCTCAGCAGCAGGCGGCGGCTGCAACGTGGCGCTCAGATCTTGAACCATGTCGACGATGCGCGAGAGGCTGCCGGTTCCGGCAGTCGCCCCGCGCAGGTCCTTGATCTTCGTGCGCATCGTCTGGGTGTAGCGCGGCAGGTCGGCGGCGAGCTGGGACGCCTCGCTGGCGATCAAGCTGCCGATCCCGAACAGCGCGCCGAACACGATCACCACCACCAGCATCACCGCGGCCACGCGGGGCACGCGCAGGCGCCGGAGCAGGCGAACCGCCGGCACCAGGACGAAGCTGAGGAGGATCGCCAGCGTCACTGGCACAAGGATATCGCGCCCGAGATACAGCGCCGCCATCGTCGCCACGACCAGCAGGAGCGACGCCAGCGTCACGAAGACCGGAAGGCCCTCCCGCAGGCGCTGGGCAGTGACGGGATCCTCGCTCACGGACACGCTCCAAACTTCTCACACGCGGGGGTCGGGTGGGAACGGCTTCGAGGGCGAACGGATCCGCCTCAGCTCGCCTGTGCGGTCTCGCCCAGAGCGGCGCTGATCTGGCTGAGCAGCTTCGAGAAGTCGACGGGCTTCGGATGATAGTCGTCGCAGCCCGCCTGGATCGCCTTGTCGCGATCCCCCGACATCGCGTGGGCAGTGAGGGCGATGATCGGGATCGCCCGCGTGTCGGTGCCTGATTTCAGCGTGCGGGCGACCGACCAGCCGTCGAGGACCGGGAGGTTCATGTCGAGGAGGATCACGTCGGGCTGGCCCGAGCGGGCCTGCCGAACGCCGGCCTCGCCGTCATGGGCCAGGATCACCTCGTAGCCGCGCCGTTTGAGCCGCCGGGACAGGAAGTCCCAAATCTCTTCGTGGTCCTCGACCAGCAGAATCTTCGCCATCAGAACTCGAATCCCCGGCTCGCGTCGTGCCGGCCGACCGGCCAACGCGCGGCATCGCACAATCGCCCAACGTTCCTGCCGCGATTCCGGTCCGCGGAGAAGGGGGCTTCGATCACCAGTTGACCCGGCAGTCAGCCGGTAAGAGCGTGCCGCGACCCGAATCGGCAACTTCAGGGAACAGCAGCGTGGCGGATAAGGCTGACATCACGTTTTATCACGCGCCCAATACCCGTTCGTCCGGGGTGCGCGTGCTCCTTGAGGAGCTGGGCGTGCCCTACCGGCTCCACACGCTCAACATGCGCGCCGGCGAGCATCTCCGGGAGGCCTACCGCGCCATCAACCCGATGGCGAAGGTGCCGGCGATCCGGCACGGCGACGCGTTGGTCACCGAGCAGGCGGCGGTCTACCTCTATCTGGCCGACCTGTTCCCGGATGCCGGTCTCGCGCCAGCCACGACCGACCCGGCGCGCGCCGTCTACCTGCGCTGGATGGTGTTCTACGGTTCGTGCTTCGAGCCCGCGGTGATCGACCGCCACCTGAAGCGGGAGCCCGGTCCGCGCGCCATGTCGGCCTACGCGGACTACGACAGCGTGATCGCGCGTGTGACCGAGGCGCTGACGCCGGGGCCCTACCTCCTCGGCGACCGGTTCAGCGCTGCCGACATCCTGTGGGGCAGTGCCCTCGGCTGGACCACGGGCTTCGGCCTTGTCGCGCCCGACCCGGTGCTCACCAGCTATGTCGAGCGGGTCCGGTCCCGGCCTGCCTTCCAGACAATGGCAGCCGCGGACGCACAACTCGCCGCGGAGCACGAGGCGGCCGCCAAGGCCGGGGCGGACTGACGGGCTGTCACGCCGTCTCCCAGATGCCGGTGCGTGCGAGCTGCGGCGCCGGCTCGGGCTGGCTCCAACGCAGGGGCACGGCGGCCCGCCGCCGCCAGCCACGTTCGACGGTGAACGACCAAGAGCGTTGCGCGCCCGTGAAGTCCGCCGCTCCCATGCCGCTCCAGTCGATCACCGTGCGCCCCTGTAGAACCACGAGGTCGCCGCGCGCGAAGTCGAGGAACAGGAGCGCTGCCCGGTTCTCGCCAAGGAGGTTGCCCAGCGTATTGAAGTAGCGGTTGCCGGAGAAGTCCGGCACCGTCAGCACGTCACCGTCGACCCGGACGAAGCCCGGCCGGCCGCCCCGGTGCGAGATATCACCGCCGCCCTCCGCGAGGCCGTCCCGGGATCGGGTCGCAACGAACAACGTGTCGGCGCCGCGGATCAGGGCCGCGGCGTCCGCGTCCAGAGCGGAGAGGAGTTCGATCGGCCCCGGCGAACGCTGCACCGGGTCGGCCATGCGCCTCTGGATGTATTGGGGGCAATTGCCGAAGCTCTGGGCGACCGCGATCGTCACCCCATCCCCGTCGCGCCGCACGATGCGGCCGTTGACCCGGTTGCGCCGACGCGTCGCGAAATCGAGGCCGAGCAGGCCGGCCTCGGCGCCGGGCACGAGTGCCCGGGCCGCGGGATCGGCCGGGTCGAGGGGCGCCGCGATGGTCAGGTGCGTCGCGTCGGGCGCTCGCACGAAGCCGGGTTGCCCTGTCAGCATGGTGGCGATCGGCGCGCCGTCCGCGTCCACCGTGCCCGCGAAGAGGTAGGGCAGGCCCGCGAAGAACAAGCGGTGCTGCTCGGGCATGAAGGCGCGGATCGCCGGGGTCTCGCCGAGGACGTGGCCGGCCCGCGCTTGAGCCAGAATCTCGTCGGCATGGAAGCTCGCCATGGCACACCTCAGACGGGTTCGGGGATGGGGGAAGCCGGCATCGGGACGAAACCCGGCAGCGCCTCCACGCGGGCGACCCACGCCCGCACGGCCGGGTAGGGCGCCAGCGACACACCGCCCTCCGGTGCGTGGGCGACGTATGAATAGCAGGCGATGTCGGCGAGCGTCGCCCGGTCGGTCGCGAGGTATCGGCGATCGGCCAGATGGCTGTCCATGAAGGCGAGGATCCGGGCCGCCGCGGCATGGACGGTGGCGCGGTCGGCCTGGACGCCGAACACCACCATCAGCCGGGCGAGCGCCGGCCCATACCGCACCTCTCCGGCCGCAATGGACAGCCAGCGCTGGACCTGCGCGGCGCCGAGTGGATCACCCGGCATCCAGCCGCTGTGCGGCGCATAGCGCGCAGCGAGATAGACCAGGATCGCGTTGCTGTCGGCGATCACCGCGTCGCCGTCGGTCAGAACCGGGATCTGGCCGAGGGGGTTGAGCCGCCCGAAGGCTGCCGCCTCCCGCTGCGCGGCACTCGCAGCCTCGACGAAGCGAAAGGGTAGCCCGAGCAGGGATAGGAACAGCTCGGCGCGGTGCGAATGGCCCGAGAGGCGCAGGCCGTAGAGGGTGAGATCGGGTTCGGTCATCGTGTGCGTCTCCCTGACGGGACCGATATTGCCCTTGCGTGGACCGGCGAAAATCCCGAGTCTCTGGCAATCAGAATTTCACAGGTCACAACAATCGATGGATCGCCTGGACGAACTCGCTCTTTTCGTCGCGATCGTCGATGCCGGCAGCCTCAGCGCGGCAGCGCGGCGGCTGCACC
Organism: Methylobacterium sp. GC_Met_2; assembly: GCF_026540795.1. Taxonomy (NCBI): domain Bacteria; kingdom Pseudomonadati; phylum Pseudomonadota; class Alphaproteobacteria; order Hyphomicrobiales; family Methylobacteriaceae; genus Methylobacterium; species Methylobacterium sp. GC_Met_2. Next base: position 18,631 of record NZ_JALNUM010000025.1, on the reverse strand, counting down.
GCTCCGCCGCGGCGGCGACCCGGGCACTTGCCAGCCTCGAGGCCCGGGCAGGCAGCCGCCTCGTGGAGCGTACGACACGGCGCCTTGCCCCGACTCAGGCTGGCCTGGATCTCGCCGAGCGGGCCCGGGGCCTTCTTGCGGGATACGAGATGGCCGTGTCGGGGGCGTCGGGCGACGTGGTGCGGGGCCTCCTGCGGATCACAGCGCCGGTTCTGTTCGGACGCAAGCACGTCGCACCGGTCGTGTCGGGCTTCCTCGACGCCTATCCGGAGACGCAGGTCGAACTCGTGTTGGCCGACCGCAACCTCGATCTCGTGGACGAGGGGATCGACATCGCCCTGCGGATCGGGCAGCTCGCCGAATCGCGCCTCCTGGCGCGCCGCGTCGGGCAGGTTGGCCAGATCGTGGTGGCGAGCCCGGATTACCTCGCCGCCCGGGGTACGCCACGCAAGCCCGCCGATCTCGCCGAGCACGATACCATCCTGGGCGTCGGGCGCTCGGGGCTGCGGGAATGGCGTTTCGGGGTGAACCGCGTGCGCCTCGCGCCGCGCCTCATCGTCAACGAGGTCGAAGCCGCGCTGATCGCCGCCCGGGCGGGGCGGGGTATCGCGCGGGTCCTGTCGTACCAAGCAGCGGAGGACATTGCGGCCGGTCGCCTCGTGCGCCTGCTCGCCGCTCATGAGCCGCCGCCGGTGCCGGTGCAACTCGTGACCCCGAGCGCGGATTTCCGGCCAGCCCGGGTGAACGCCTTCCTGGACTTCGCCACCGCGGCACTCCGGGCCTTGCCCGTGCTTCGCGCCGAGGCCGTGGGCTAACCCGTTGAGGGCGCCAGAGTCCTTGCGCGTGCAGCGAAGCAATCCGGGGTGGCGCCCGTTCGGTGGGGCGCGCTCGACTGGGTCACTTCGCTGCGCCAGCGAATACGGTCGCGTGATCGGCTTGGGCGGCGGTACGATGTGTCTTTATCGACGCTTCCGATCTCTTCGCGGCCGGACTCTTGCTGATAGGCCTTTCGGAGCCTGATCGGACGCGCATTCGGGCTCCACCGGTTACGACCGGTCGACTGCCCCGACGCGCGACGATCGGATCAAGCCAGCCCATGCGTCTGCTGTCTCTCCTCGCGGCCCTCGTCGCGCTGTCCATGTCGCAGCCGGCCCGGGCAGATGCCCTCACCGGCACCCTCAAGAAGATCCAAGACAGCAACCGGCTGGTCCTCGGCGTGCGCGATACCGCGCCTCCGTTCAGCTACATCGACCAGAACCAGAAGGTGGTCGGCTTCGCGATCGACATCTGCATGAAGATTGCCGACGCCGTGAAGCGCGAGCTGAAGCGGCCGGGCCTCGAGGTCGGGATGGAGTTCGTCAATTCCTCATCGCGCATCCCGCTGATCACCAACGGCACGGTCGATCTCGAATGCGGGACGACGACCAACAACGCCGAGCGCAAGAAGCAGGTGGCGTTCACCAACACCCACTTCCTGACCGCCACCCGTTTCGTTTCCAAGAAGGATCAGCACATCGCCAGTTTGGACGATCTGCGCGGCAAGACCGTCTCGTCGGTGGCCGGCTCGACCAACATCCTGATGCTGATCAAAGCCAACAACGAGCGCAAGCTCGGCATCACGGTGATCGCCGCCAAGGACGTCCCGGAGGCGTTCCTGATGGTCGAGACCGGCCGTGCGGCGGCCTTCGTGATGGACGACGTGCAGCTCAGCGTCGTGGCGGCCCAGTCCAAGGAACCGGCCGCCTACGTGGTCAGCGACGAGACGCTGTCCAACCCGGAGCCCTACGGGATCATGATGCGCAGGGACGATCCGGCCTTCAAGGCGGTGGTGGACCGGGCCACCGCCGACCTCTACCGCAGCCCCGAGATCCAGACGATCTATGACCGCTGGTTCCTGAAGCCGGTGCCGCCGCGCGGCCTCACCTACAATGTGCCGCTGTCCACCGCCTTGCGCTGGGCGTTCGCCCACCCGACGGACGATTCGGATCCTGCGTTCTACGCGCACTGATCTATCGCATATCGGGGTTCCGCTCGGGCCGGGGAGATGCGATGCGGCTTGACCGATCTTGGTCCGCGTCGCGAAGCGCCCCCATGACCGACAGCACAGAGCCGGCTCTCACCCCTGCGACCGCCCGCGCCGCGCCGCCGGACACATCGATCCCGCGCCTGATCGTCGTGCTGGCCTGCGCGGGGTTCGGCAGCACCTTCGCGCTGCGCTCGGTGGAGCCCCTCGTCGGCGTGCTCGCCCGGGATCTCGGCAGCGACGCCCACACGGTGGCGCTGCTCTCCACCGCCTTCGCGCTGCCCTACGCGTTCATCCAGCCTGTGCTGGGGCCGGTCGGCGACGCGTTGGGCAAGGAGCGGGTGATGAGCACCTGCCTCGCGGTGCTCGCCGTGGCCCTCACCCTGTGCTGCATCGCCCCCGATATCGGCAGCCTGTTCGGCCTTCGGATGCTGGCGGGTGCGGCGGCGGGGGGCTGCATCCCGCTCTCCCTGGCGCTGCTCGGCGACCGCGTGCCGATGGAGGGCCGCCAAGTGGCGATCGGGCGCTTCCTGGTCGCGGTGATCCTCGGCCAGCTCTCCGGCTCGACCTTCGCGGGCCTGATCGAGGCGGCGATCGGCTGGCGCGGCGTCTTCGCGGTCACAGCCGCCGTGGCGGCCTTCGCGTGCGCTGCAACGGTGCTGGGTTTCGACCGGGCCGGCCGGGCCCCCGCCCGCCGCCCGGCCTTCGGCGAGGCGGTGACGCGCTATCGGACGATCCTGCGTAATCCCCGGGCGCGGGTGCTGTTCTCGGCGGTGTTCATCGAGGCTATCGCGATCTTCGGCGTCTTTCCGCACCTCGCGCCGCTGATCGAGGCCCGTGGCGAGGGCGGCCCACGCGAGGCCGGCCTCGTGCTGGCCGGTTTTGCGGTCGGCGGCCTGATCTACTCGGCGCTGGTTGGGCTGCTGGTGCGGCTGCTCGGCCTGCCGCGGATGCTCATCGGTGGCGGCCTGATCTGCGGCGCGTCGCTCACCGTGGTCGGACTGGCGGGCACGTGGCAGGTCGATTGCGCCGCGCTCACCGCCATGGGGCTCGGCTTCTACATGCTGCACAACACCTACCAGACTCAGGTGACCGAGGTCGCGCCCAAGGCGCGGGCCTCCGCGGTGGCGCTCCACGCGTTCTCGTTCTTCTGCGGACAGGCGCTCGGCGTCGCGGTGATTGGGCAGGCGCTGGTCCGGCTCGGTCAGTTCGGGGCGCTCATGGGCTGCGCCGTCACCATCCTGGCGCTGGGGATCGGCACCGCCTATGCCTTGCGGCAGAAGCCGGCGCCGGTGGCATTCCCGGGGTGAGTGATCCTCAGGGCCGCCCCATCGCCAGCGCCTTGAGATCGAAGCCCGGATCGGCCGCCTGATCCGGCGTCAGCGGTGTCCCGGCTGTGAGGAGACGCCGGGCAACCATGTGGTCGCCGGCCCGGTCGACGGATTCCACCGCGCTCAGGCGTTCGTCGCGGAAGCGGAACACCGAGAAGGCCGGCCCGGACCCGCGGACCACGCTGGCATCGTCGGGACCCGACAGCCCGGCGATCTGCAGCTTGTGCGGGCCCTGGTCGCTCCAGAACCAGGGCAAGGCACCGTAGGCGGCGGGCTTGCCCAGCAGCCGGGCCGCGACGCACCGGCCCTGGTCGATGGCGTTCTGCACGGATTCGATCCGCACGGTGCCGTCGGCCGTGAGCCCGGATGCGAAGGGGCTCGGGAACCGGGCGCAATCGCCGATCGCCGAGATGGCCCGATCCGGGGTGGCGAGGAAGGCATCGACGTGGACGCCGTCCTGGGCCGGCAGCCCGGCCTCCGCGGCGAGGATGCCATTCGGAAGCACGCCAATGCCGACGAGGACGAGGTCGGCGGGGAGCTCCCGTCCGTCCGCAAGGGACATACCAGTTGCGCGGCCGTCCCGGCCGGTGATCGCCGTCACGCCGGCCCCGAAGGCGAAGCGCACGCCCATCGCTTCATGGGCGGTCCGGAAGAACGCCCCCATCTCGGGCGAGATCGCCCGGGCCATGGGCCGCGCGGCCGCCTCGATCACCGTCACCGGGAGTCCGCGCCCGGCCGCCACGGCGGCGAATTCCAGGCCGATGAAGCCCGCGCCCACCACCACGATCGCCCGGGCCGCCGCGATCTCCGCCCTCAATGCGTCGGCATCCGCCAGCCCGCGCAGCTGGTGTACGCCACCCAGATCGGCCCCGGGGACCGACAGGGGGCGGTTGCGGGCGCCCGTGGCGAGGACGAGGTGATCGTAGGCGAGACTGTCGCCGTCCGACAGGTGGAGCCGCTGGGCCGCCCGATCGATCGCGGTGGCACGGATCCCCGGCCGGTGCATGATCGCGTGCTCGGCGAAGAAGCCGGGCTGGCGCAAAAACAGGCCCTCCCGGTCGGTCTTGCCGGCGAGGTAGGCTTTTGACAGGGGCGGGCGCTGGTAGGGGAGGGCGGTCTCGTCGCCCACCAGGGTGATCGGCTCCCGGAAGCCGCCCTCGCGCAGGGAGGCGGCGAGCTGGAAGCCCGCCTGGCCCGCGCCCGCGACGACGATCCCGGCCGGGCTCACGCCTGGGCTCCAGCGAGGGCGAGGCCGCTCTGCGCGACCCCAGGAAGGCTGCGCGCGCCCTCCGTCATCAGGTAGGACCAGACCGCGGAAGCCGCCGGACCCAGCACCTTGTCGGCGCGGCGAACCGCGTACCAGTCGCGCCGGATCGGCAGGCCCCTCACGTCGAGGAGCACGAGGCGCCCGCTGTCCAACTCCGCTGCGACCGAGTGCACCGAGAGCAGCGCGATGCCGAGCCCGGCCATCACAGCCTGCTTGATGGTCTCGTTCGAGCCCGTGTCGATCTCCAGCGGCGCCCGCTTGACCAGCACGCCGGCCATGAATTCCTCGAACACCATCCGCGTGCCCGAGCCTTCCTCCCGCAGGAAGAACGGCTGATCGGTGAGATCCTCGCGGGTCAGGCCGGCCTTGCCGGCCAGGGGATGGTCGGGGGCCGCGATCAGCACGATCGGGTGGGGCCCGAAGGTGGCGGCTTCGATCGGGAAATCCCGGGGCGGGCGACCCATCAGGGCGAAGTCGATCTCGTAGCCGCGGAGCGCCTCCACGGTCTGGCCGCGGTTGCGCACCGACAGGCTGATCTCGACGCCCGGATGCTTCTTGACGAAGCCGGCGATCACCTGGGGCGCGAAATACTTCGCGGTCGAGACGACGCCGAGCGCGACGCGTCCGCCCTCGGCGCCGCGCAGGGTCCGCAACCGGTCGGTGCAGGTTTCCAGCACGGTGTTGATGCTGTCGATCGCCCAGAGCATCTCGCGGCCGGCATCGGTCGGCTTCAGACCGCCCGGTGTCCGGTCGAACAGCAGCAAACCGGCTTCTTCCTCCAGTTGGCGGATGCGCGCGTAGAGCGCGGCCGAGGTCACGTTCAGTTCCTGGGCCGCCCGTGTCATGGTGCCGAGCCGGGCCACCGCCGCCACTGCCTGAAGCTGCTTGAGGGAGAGGTTGCGCATCGCCGAGGTCTCGTATTTTTTGTGCTTTCATACAAGATCGCACAGAAATCTTGAACGCCGGGCTACCGGTTCCTGTCGATCCAAGGGCCGGGACCGCTATCTTGCCGGCGGAGCGGCCGCTACAGAGCCCGCGCGGAACGCGCGATCCCGGCGGGCGGGATCCGAGCAGGAAGGATAGGCCGATGGCAAATTCAACGGCGATCGGGACGCCCCTCGAGGCCTGCCTGGCGCAGGCCGTGGCGGCCGACCCGGCGCTGAAGGATGCTGCCGTGGTGATCGCCGCGGTGGCGCGCTCTGCGGCGGAGATCAGCGAGCGGATCGGGCGCGGGTCGCTCGGCGGCGACCTCGCGGCGGCGGGCGAGCACAACAGCGACGGCGACGTGCAGAAGGCGCTCGACGTGATCGCTCACGAGAGTGTGACGGCCGCCCTGCGGGGCGCCCCCGTGGCCGAGGTCGCCTCCGAGGAGGCCGAGGAGGTGATGCGGTTGAACCCGGACGCGCCGCTCGCCGTCGCGATCGATCCGCTCGACGGGTCTTCCAACATCGGCGTCAACATGGCGGTGGGGATGATCTTCGGCATCCGGCCGTCGATCAAGGACCCGGCCAATCCGCTTGCCTCGTTCACGACCCCCGGCACGGCGCAGATCGCAGCCGGCTTCGTGACCTACGGCCCGGCTACGGCGCTGGTCCTGACGCTCGGCCAGGGCACCCAATCCTACGTGCTCGACCGCAAGGACGGGACGTTCAAGCTGACGAGCCCCGCCATGGCGGTGCCCACCTCCGCCAAGGAATTCGCCATCAACGCCTCGAACGCCCGGCATTGGGACGCCCCCGTGAAGGCCTATATCGAGGATTGCCAGCGTGGCACCGAGGGCCCGCGCGACAAGGACTACAACATGCGCTGGCTCGCCTCCCTGGTGGCCGACATTCAGCGCGTGCTGACCCGGGGTGGCGTGTTCCTCTATCCGGGCGATGCCCGGAAGAACTACGCCCGCGGCCGCCTGCGGCTGCTCTACGAAGTCGCCCCCGTGGCGATGCTGGTGGAGCAGGCCGGCGGCGCGGCCACGGACGGTCAGACGCGCATCCTCGACCTCGTAGCCACCGGCATCCATGAGCGCGCCCCGCTGGTCTGCGGCTCCACCGAGGAGGTGGATTGCGTCGCAACCTATTACGGGGGCGGCAAGCCCGATGCCGGCCGCTCGCCACTCTTCGGCCAGCGCGGCCTGATGCGGTCATAACCGCGCCGTGAAGTCGTAAACGATGTCGGCGCGTCATCCCATCATCTCGGTGACCGGTTCCTCAGGGGCCGGCACCACTTCGGTGCGCAACACCTTCGAGCAGATCTTCCGCCGCGAGGACGTGCGGGCGGTGTTCATCGAGGGCGACGGCTTCCATGCCTTCGACCGGGACACGATGCGGGCCATGATGGCGCGCGAGCCGACCCTGTCGCACTTCGCGCCGCGGGCGAACCTGCTGCCGGAGCTGGAGGCGGTGTTCCGCAGCTACGCCGAAAATGGCACCGGCCGGACCCGTCACTACGCCCATGACCAGCATGACGCGCAGGCCTACGGGATCGCCGAGGGTAGTTTCTCGGAGTGGGAGGCGTTCCCACCAGATTCGGATCTCCTGTTCTATGAGGGCCTTCACGGCTGCGTGGCCGACCCGGATGTCGACATCGCCCGTTATGCCGACCTGAAGATCGGTGTCGTGCCGGTGATCAACCTGGAGTGGATCCAGAAGCTGCACCGGGACCGGTCGTTCCGCGGCTATTCCACGGACGCCGTCACCGACGTGATCCTGCGGCGGATGCCCGATTACGTGCAGACCATCTGCCCGCAATTCTCGTTCACCGACATCAACTTCCAGCGTGTACCAACGGTCGACACCTCGAACCCGTTCATCGCCCGCTGGATCCCCACCGCCGACGAGTCGATGGTGGTGATCCGGTTCAAGGACCCGAAGGGGATCGATTTTTCCTACCTGGTCTCCATGATCCACGACAGCTTCATGAGCCGGGCCAATTCCATCGTGATCCCGGGCGGCAAGCTGGATCTCGCCATGCAGCTGATCCTGACGCCGATGATCATGCAACTCGTCGAACGGCGACGCCGGCTGGCCTGACAGGGGAGGGGCATCTTGGACCGAACCGAAACGTTGATCTCGCCCAGACCCTCATCCTGAGGCGCCGAAGCGCAGCGGAGGCCTCGAAGGAGCCCTTCAGCCGGCCGCGCGATCCCTGGAGCCCTCCTTCGAGGCCGCTCCGCGGCACCTCAGGATGAGGGTCCGAACCGGATCGGCCTGTGTGCTGACCGTCATCCGAGCCCGCCGTTGCTGAAAGACCCGTGATGCTTCCTCCCATCATTGCCCCCTCGATCCTCTCGGCCGACTTCTCGATGCTCGCGGAGGAAACCCGCGCCGTGGACGCAGCGGGGGCCGACTGGATCCATCTCGACGTGATGGACGGCCATTTCGTGCCCAACATCACCTTCGGCCCCCCGGTGGTGAAGGCGCTGCGCCCGCATACGCAGAAGTACTTCGACGTCCACCTGATGATCGCCCCGGCGGATCCATACCTCGCGGCCTTCGCCGAGGCCGGTGCCGACGGCATCACGGTCCATGCCGAGGCCGGACCGCACATCCACCGCTCGCTCCAGACGATCCGTGACCTCGGCAAGCGCGCCGGCGTGGCGATCAACCCCGGCACCCCGGCCGCCGTGGTGGAGCCGGTGCTCGACCTCGTGGACCTCGTGCTGGTGATGACCGTCAATCCCGGCTTCGGCGGCCAGAGCTTCATCAAGAGCGCCATGGAATCCGTGGCGCGGGTGCGGGCGATGGTGGCGGGCCGCGACATCCGGATCCAGGTCGATGGCGGCATCGACCCCGAGACCGTCCGGGCTGCGAGCCGCGCCGGCGCCGACACCTTCGTGGCCGGCAACGCCGTCTTCAGTGGCGGACCGAGCGCCTATGCGGAGCGTATCGCGGCGATCCGGGATGGCGCGGAGGGCGCCTCCGGCCGCGACCTCTCGTGCTGAGGGCGCTGATCTTCGACGTCGACGGCACGTTGGCCGAGACCGAGGACCTGCACCGGCAGGCGTTCAACCGCGCCTTCGCCGAACTGGGCCTTCCCTGGCACTGGGACGCGGCGCTCTACGCCGATCTGCTCACCGTGATGGGCGGCAAGGAACGGCTCGCCCATTACATCGACACGCAGCAGCCGGCTGGAGCCGAAGCGTTCCATGCGCTGGCGCCCGAGATTCATGCCCGCAAGACGGCGGCCTACGGCGCACTTGTGGCCGAGAGCCGGTTGCCGCTGCGACCCGGTATCGCCCGGCTCATCGCCGAGGCCCGGGCGGCCGGCATCCGGCTCGCCGTCGCCACCACCACCAGCCGGCCGAATGTCGACCGACTGCTGGCCATCAACTTTCCGCCGGGCGATGCGCCCTTCGACGTGATCGCGGCGGGCGACGAGGCGGATCGCAAGAAGCCCGCCCCGGACGTGTTTCTCCTGGCGCTCGCCGGCCTGGACATCGCCGCCTCGGAGGCCGTCGCGGTCGAGGATTCGGCCGCCGGGATCAGTTCGGCGCGCGCCGCCGGCCTTCCGGTCTTGGCGACCCGCAGTCGCTATACCGGCAGCCACAAGCTCGACGGAGCCTTCTCGGCGGTCTCGGATCTCGGAGAGCCGGGGCAGCCGCACCAGCACATCGGTGGGGTGGAATGGCCGGGTGGCGTCGTAGACTTGGCGGGCCTCATGCGGTGGCATGAGGCATCCGACGATTAGAGCGCAGCGCTCCAGGCGACAGGCACCAGACGATAACCCGACCCGGCCCGCTCCACGTGGCCGAGCGACGGGAAAGGGAAGTGATAACCCACCACCAAGGACTTCTCGGCTGCGGCCATGTCGTAGAAGCGGTGCCGCGTCGCCTGTGCCTGATCGGCATCGTAATCGTACATCACGTGCCAGTCCGGGTGCTGCAGGAAGAACGCCGGGATGTTGGTCACGTCGGACTGGATCAGCAGCCGGTCCGATCCGGAAGCCACCGCGAAGGCCGTATGGCCCGGAGTATGCCCGGGGGCGGCGAGCGCCGTGATCCCGGGAGCGACCTCCTCATTCCAGGCGAAGGTGCGGACCCGGTCCTTCAGATCGGCGAGAACCTTCCGGGTGTTGGCGAAGTAGGCCTGTGTCACCGGATCGGCGGCCTGGGCCATGTGGGTGTCGCTCATCCAGAACGCCCAATCGGGCGAGGCCGCCCGGATCTCGGCATTCGGAAAGGCGAGCGTACCCTGGGCGGTCTTGAGCCCGTTCGTGTGATCCGGATGAAGATGTGAGATCAGCACGAGGTCTACATCCTCGGGCCTGACCCCGGCGGCTGCCAGGTTTTCCGTAAGGCGTCCGACCGGCCCGCCCGCGACCGGCCCGTTCCCCGTATCGATCAGGATCAGCTTCGAGCCGGTGTTGATCAGGGTCGGGTTAAACGGCACCGTCACCTGACCGGGCGGCATGTAGGCGGCCTGCGCGGCTTCGAGCGCCTCGTCCCGCGGGACGTTGCGCACGAAGCGGTCCGGCATCGGGAAGCTTCGCGCGCCATCGTTGACGATGGTGACCTCGTAGGTGCCGAGGCGCATTCGATAGTAGCCCGGCGCCTGGGGTCCGCCGAGGGGGGCCGTGGCCCGCGCATGCTCACCGAGGCTTAGGAGGGTGCCTCCGGCGATCGCGCTCCGCATGAACTCGCGACGGGTCGTGATCGGCATCTGATTCTTCCGATAGCCGCAAGCCGAGTGGGATGCGAGGCACCAAACTCCGCAAAGCCGACGGAGTCACGATGCCGCGCACCAGCGAGTGAACCTCGAAGGGTCAATCCCTGCCAAGCCGGCGATCTGCTTGCCCTTCGCTCCGTCCGTGCGCCTCGGTGGCGAACAGCATCGTGCCGGCGACGACACCCAGAGCCGCCGCAAGCCCGAGCTTGAGCCAGCGTGGGTCGGCTGCAGTAACATGCGCGGTCGCACGGGAATCGAAGCGCCCATGTGCCCCGGGATCGGTGTCGACCGGGTCGTAGAGGTTGTCGGGGCGGTTCTTCTGGGCCTGCACGCTGGTCATCTCCCCGCGATAGCCGTGCCGGGCAAGGTATCCGTCGATCCAGCCCGGGATCAGCATGTTTCCGACGATGGCCTTCCAGGCCGAGGCGCCGATCCACAATTCCCGCGGCGCGTCGTGGGCCGCCCGGTACACGTGGCGGGCGATGGCCTCGGGTTGGTAGATCGGCGGCACCGGCTCGAGTTTGCGCGGCAGCCGCGAGCGCGCCCAATCGAATTGCGGCGTGTTCACCGCCGGCAGCTGCACCATCGTGAGTCGCACCCGGCTGCCATCGTGGAGCAATTCGCTGCGCAGGCTGTCGACGAAGCCCCGCACCGCGGCCTTGGCGGCGCAGTAGCTGGCCTGGAGCGGGATCGACCGGTAGGCCAGCGCCGAGCCGATATGGACGATCGTGCCCCGGTCGCGCGGCACCATGTGCCGCAGAGCGGCCAGCGTGCCGTGAACCTGCCCGAGATAAGTGACCTCGGTTGCCCGCCGGAATTCCTCCGGCTTGGTGTCCTGCACGGGCGCGTAGATCGTCACCATCGCGTTGTTGACCCACACGTCGATACCGCCGAACCGCTCGGCGAGTTCGTCGGCGGCCTGCGCGACGGCGTCGGCATCGGCCACGTCCGCCAGGAAGGCCAAGGCCCGGCCGCCGGCCTGCTCCACGTCGCGGATCGTGCCGCGCAGCCCCGCCTCGCCCCGGGCGATCAGACCGACGTTCCAGCCGTGCCGGGCGAATTCGTGAGCGACTGCGCGTCCGACGCCGGCGCTCGCGCCTGCCACCATCACCGTATTACGTCCGTTCCGGCTCGACATCGCATCCCTGGCGCGAGAGACATTCCCTGCGGCAACGCTCGACCGCGGCGATCTTTCCGCTTTTCTCCGATCACGAACAGCTTGGGCGACCGCGTTGCTTCGGCGAAACCCGGCGGCCTATAACGCGGGCGACCTCACAGCCGCGTCGGCGGGGTCCTCAAGCTCGCCCGCGCCCAAGAACAAAGTCCGACACGCCATGGCAGGCCATTCCCAGTTCAAGAACATCATGCACCGCAAGGGCCGGGTGGACGCGGTCCGCTCGAAGGTGTTCGGCAAGCTCGCCCGCGAAATCACCGTGGCGGCCAAGCTCGGCACGCCCGATCCGGCGATGAACCCGCGCCTGCGGGCGGCGATCCTGGCGGCCCGCGCCGAGAACATGCCCAAGGACAATATCGAGCGCGCGATCAAGAAGGCCGCTGGCGCCGATGGCGAGAACTACGAGGACATCCGCTACGAGGGCTACGGCCCCGGCGGCGCCGCCCTGATCGTCGAGGCGCAGACCGACAACCGCAACCGCACCGCCTCGGACGTGCGCTCCGCCTTCACCAAGTCGGGCGGCAGCCTCGCCGAGACCGGCGCGGTCGCGTTCATGTTCGACCGCGTCGGCGTGATCGCCTATCCGGCCTCCGTGGCCGATGCCGACACGATGCTGGAGGCCGCCATCGAGGCCGGCGCCGACGACGTGAGCTCCGGCCCGGACGGCCACGAGGTGATCTGCGCCCAGGATTCCTACGGTGATGTCGCCAAGGCCCTCGAAACCCGCTTCGGCGAGCCGAACCGCACCGGTCTGATCTGGAAGGCTCAGAACACGATCGATGTCGACGACGAGACCGGCGAGAAGCTGATCCGCCTCGTCGAGGTGATCGAGGATCAGGACGATGTCCAGAACGTCTACGTGAACTTCGCCCTGTCGGACGCACTGGTGGCCAAGCTGCAGGACTGAGCGCGGCGCAACGGGGCGGTTCTTCCGCGAGGCAGTTTGGAACCGCCGCTGTCGTGTGAGGGGATGACGCCTTCGGCCGGTATGTACGGCCTCCGCTGCCCCTTCACGATCGAATGGGTCACATCGGGCGGAGATCAAATCAAACGTCAGCCGATGCCGATTTGGTTAACCGAACCGCAGGCTCTCGTTCCGTAGCGTGCCCGATGAGCAGCTCGGACGGTTTCTATGGGTCGGAACGACTGGACTTCAGGCGCGGGCCCGATCGACGTTTCCATCGTCATTCCGTGTCTCAATGAGGAGCAGGCCCTGCCTTCCGCCCTGGCGACGGCGCGCGCGGCCCTGGATCAGCTCAGCGAAACGCACGCGCTGAACGGTGAGATCATCGTCGCGGATAACGGCAGCATCGACGAGAGCCGCGCGATTGCGGCCGCGGCCGGTGCCCGCGTGATTGCGGTTTCCCGGCGCGGATACGGGGCTGCACTGAACGGCGGCTTTCAGGCGGCCCAAGGCCGCTACCTCGTCATGGGCGACGCCGACGGTTCCTACGACTTCCGCGATGCGGTCGCCATGGTGATGGCCCTGCGCTCCGGCGCCGATCTCTGCATGGGCTCGCGCTTCCAGGGCGGCATCGCCGCCGGTGCCATGCCGTGGAAGAACCGCTACATCGGCAACCCCGTGCTGACCGGCATCCTGAACCTGCTGTTCCGGGCCGGCATCGAGGACGCGCATTGCGGTTTGCGCGCTCTGACGAAGGGGTGCCATCGCCGGCTGAAGCTGCGCGGGAGCGGCATGGAGTTCGCCAGCGAGATGGTGATCAAAGCGGCCCTGAACGGCGAGCGCATCACCCAGAGTCCGGCGACCCTGTCGCGCGATTGTCGCGGCCGTGGTTCGCACCTGCGCCCGTGGCGGGACGGATGGCGCCACCTGCGATACCTGCTGATGTTGAGCCCGACCGGGATCTTCGCTGCCCCCGCGGCTCTCCTCGCCAGCGGCGGGCTTGCAATCCTGCTGCTGGCCGCGGCCGCCTTGGCTCTGGGTCAAGAACGGACGTTCTTCCTTGGCAATTATTGGGTGATCCTGGCTGGCGCGATGCTTGGACTGGCCCACAACCTGAGTCTGTTCGCGGCGGCGACGCATCTCTACGGTGCGCGCGAGGGATACCGCAGACCGAGTCGGCGTCATGCGCGATGGACAAGCTGGGTTTCACTGGAAACGATGCTCGGGGCCGGCCTCATCACCTTCATGGCTGGCGTAGCCATCCTCGCACTGGTGATCTGGTATTGGTCCCGGAACAGCTACGGCCCGATCGGCAGCGTCCTGCCCGCGGTGGCGGGGACGACGCTTCTGGTGGTCGGCGCTCAGAATGCACTCGGCGGCTTTCTCCTCGCCGTGATCGGCGGCAACGAGGCTGATTTCCTGCAATCCGAGGCTCCGAAGGTGGAGATGTCGGCGGCGGAACGCCGGCAATCGGCAGCTTGAACCGGTTGCGCTGCCGGTTCCGCCCTCAGCAGAACCGGGGCGACGGCGCGCGCTGACTGTCGCGGCGCTTCCTGTCAAAGGTCATGACTATGATGACGGCCGTATCTTCGGATGCCGCCACGCGGCGTCGTCGGGCTGGACGCGGCGTTGTGGCCGGACGCATGCGCCGAGCCTGGTGGATGCATGTCCTGTTCGCCAGTGCCGTGCTGTTCGCCGTCGCGGCGGCCAACGGAAGGCCATCAGTTTTCAACGACACGGTGCAGTATTACTCGCAAGGAGAGTATCTGGCTTGGCGTCTGGGCATCGCGCTGCCGGATCTCGACAGGAACCGCCTGACGGATCCGACTTCGGTCATGCCGGAATCGCACGCGATGCGCGACAAGACGCCTGCGACGATCGCGGGCGGCCGATCCCCGTTCTACGGCCTCGTTCTTGTTCTGGCCGTCAGGTTTGGAACCTTGTGGCTGCTTGCTGCGGGCCAAGCCTTCCTGGCGGCGTGGTCGATCTGCATCTTGATCCGCGCAATGTTGCCGGCGGCCTCGCCGATCTTCTACCAGTCTGTGATCTTGATGCTCGGGCTCGGCACAAGCCTGCCGTTCTTCGCAGCCTTCGCGATGCCGGATCTCTACGCCGGACTGCTGATCATTGCCCTGGCGATCCTCGCCTTCTGTCCGGCGCAGCTTACCCCATGGGAGCGCTCCATGCTGTGGGTGCTGCTCGTGGCGAGCCTCACGTTTCATGCCGCCAATATCGCACTCGCCGCGAGTCTATCGGTCGCCGCCCTCGCGATCCTGGCCGTGTTCAAGACACCGCTGCGGCTCGTCGCGGGCCGCGCGGGCTGGCTCGCCATGTCCATCCTGGTGGCCGTTTCGATGAATTGGGCGTTCGGCGCGATCTACCGCGCGGATGTCGGGGTCGCGCAGCGGACGCCGCCCTTCCTCATGGCGCGCCTCCTCGCCGACGGACCGGGCCGAGATTATCTGGCGTCCGCTTGTCCGGGTGGGGCCAGCCCGACACTATGCCGGTTTACGAATAGGCCGGTGGCCAGTGAGGACGAGATCCTCTGGTCGGATGACCCTTTGAAGGGGATCTTCTCGACCTCGACCTACGAGATCAGGACCAGACTACGCGACGAGGAGCCCGCCTTCGTATCGGCGGTTGTCGCGTGTGATCCCGTAGCCGTCATCACGCGCCTTCTGCAGAATGGGCTGCAGCAATTGATGACCTTCTATGTTGCCGAGCCGATGAGCTCGCCCGCACGGTTCCTCAAACTCGCGTGGTGGGATCGAACGGCGATCCAGCGCATCGTGCCCGATCTGCAATCCTGCGACGCCATCCCGAAGAGCTGTGACGTCCGGGCGAATCCTCTGTTTGTCGCAATCGTTCATATTGTCGTCGTGATGGTGGCTTGGATCTTCATCGTGTGGTCGACGGTCAAGACACGATGCTTTGATCTCTTCGTGCCTGCGCGGCCGGGCGGATCGGATCCGGTTCCGCCGTTCGCCGGTGCCGTGGTGCTCATCGTGGTGGGCGTGATCGTGAACGCGATGATCTGCGGGGCCGTATCCGGTGTCTTCGCCCGCTACCAAGCGCGCGTTATCTGGCTGATCCCTCTTCTGGCGTTGCTGATTGCGGCTTGGTTTCGGCAGAACAGGCGTGTTCCGTCACCGGGCGCAATGGCCAGCTGAGGTCTGGCTTCTGCCGCGTCAATCGCTTCCAGCCTTGGCTATGAGCCCGGGTGGTCAGGGCGAAGCCGTGTGATGACGTGAAGTCTCCGGCCGAAGAATAAATTCAGAGGAAAGACATATAAGGGAATATCGCTGGTCTCAGCGTCGGCCTGCAAATTCGCGCGCGCGAACAGATTTATCCATTGTTGCGACGATTGATAGTTGTACGTCAGTGCGACACCGTGAGGCGCGTTGCCGATCCAATCCATCAATGAGAGCGACAGGCGGTCCAAGCTGTTCTCGGACAGATGGTCCTTGAGGATGACGTAGCGACGCGCGACCCGCGCGGCTTCCCGGAGAAGTTGCCCCGGGTCTTCCGTGTGGTGCAGAACGTCGATGAAGGTGACGACATCCCAGGACCGATCCGGGAACGGCAGGGTCTTTCCGTCGAAGGCGCTCACCGGGATGACCGTGCTGGGCCGCACGAAGACGTCGATGCCTTCGACATGGATATCGGGCCGGATCGTACGACAGAGGCCGGCGATGGTTCCATCACCACAGCCGACATCGAGAACGGTCGCGTCACGGGGCAGCAGACCGGTCAGGGATTCGGCAAGAACGCGCGTTCGCCTGTCGAAGATCAGATCACCGTGTAGTTTTCCGATCAACGCCTTCAACGGCCGGCTCCCTCGACATCATTGCTGTCAGGCGAAACGCTAAACTCCGAATATGGTCTGAAAGGTGATGCGTGAGGGACATATCGCGTTCCTCGGGGCGCCTGGCTTGTCGCCCGCGCTATCCGGTCGTCTCGCTTGTGCATCGACGTTGCGATGAGGCGCGTGTCCGGACGGGCTCGGCACGGGCTGCCGCCAGCTCCGCGCCGAACCGCTCCTCGGCGTAGGCCTCCACCGAGAATGTGTCGTCGGGCAACTGGACCATGAAGCGCTCGGCCACTTCCGTGAGCACGATGTCGGGCCGGACCTTCGCGATATAGGACCAGTCGAGCGACGTGCTCCACACGAAATGCAGCTCGCTGAAGGTCTCGGCCAGCAGGATCGTCAGCATGTACGGCATGACGTGCGAGAAGGAATCGCCGAACAGCACCACGCGGCGCGGATCCGTGGCCTTGGCGTTGCCGTAGACCACATGCGCGCCGACATGCAGCGTATGCAGGAGGCCCGCCTTCTCGCGCGTCTCGACGATCGGGCTGGCATAGGTCCGCACCGCATCCTGCTGGATCATCACGGTCCGTGACCGCGCCCGCCGCGGCGGATCGAAGGCGCTGCCCAGATCGCCGTCGTGGTCGGTCTCGAAGGAGGGCCGGTCCCGAAGATCCGCCCGGGGCTCGGCGCCGAGCGCCCGGCAGATCTCCGCGTAGGCGCAATAACAGCCCTCGAAGGACCAGTGCGTGTCGGTCCGGCAGTAGAGGTCGGTCGCGTCGCGTCCCGCGCGCAGCGGCGTCACGAGGTCGATGCAGGTCTCCCGCCAGCGACGACGCCTGCGCCAGGCGGCGTAGAGGCCGAACGGGCCGCTGAGGCGACGCGACGGCGGTTCGGTGTGGAGCAGCCGGTAGGCCGGCGAAGCGCTCGGCCGGATCGTGATCCCGTCGAGCCGGTGATCGTAGACCATCAGCTTCTCCGGGGCGACGACGTGCCGGTAGAGGGTCCCCATGGCGCGCAGGCGCCGCTCCCGCGTCGCGATGAGGCTGCGCCATTGCCAGACGAGCTCGGTCGTCTCCTCGGGCCGCTCGTACTGGCCGAGGACGTCGTTCGTCCCGGTCTTCAGGAACAGCCACCCGTCCTGTCCGACGTGGATATGGTCGGTGTTGTTTGGCGCCACGGTCACCCTCGTGCGGCAGGTCGTCCGCCTTTACAGCATCGCCCCGGATCTGGGACGCTGGCGCCGCGAATTCGGCGGCAAGGCGCGGGATGCCGGGCCGGCGGCGGACGGCCAGGATGACGCATCGTTCCTCCGTCTCGCCCGGTTGTGTCCGTCATGCCCATCCTCACCGCGTCCGCCCAGCCGCAGAGCGCCGTCGCCATGAGCCTCGTTCCGAGCCCCGATCCGGCGACGGATCCGAATGCCGACCGTTGGGCGGCGCTTGCCGCCCGCGACGCCCGGGCAGACGGCACCTTCGTGTACGCGGTCCGCACGACCGGCGTGTACTGCCGGCCGAGCTGTGCGGCGCGGGCCGCCCGGCCAGAGAACGTCAGCTTCCATCGAACCTGCGCCGAGGCGGAGGCCGCCGGCTTCCGGCCCTGCCTGCGCTGCCGGCCCGATGCGCCGGGCCTTGCCGAGCGCCAGGCCGAGGCGATCACCCGCGCCTGCCGGCTGATCGAGACGGCGGAGTCCGCGCCGACCCTCGCCGCACTCGCCGCGGCCGCGAGGATGAGCGCCTATCACTTCCACCGGGTGTTCAAGGCCGCCACCGGCGTGACGCCCCGGGCCTACGCCGCCGCGCACCGGGCTGCCAGCCTCGCCGCCCGGCTGCCCGAGGCGCGTTCGGTCACCGAGGCGCTCTACGAGGCCGGCTACGGCGCGGCGAGCCGCTTCTACGCCGAGGGCGCCCCGCGCTTGGGCATGGCCCCCGCCGTCTATCGGAAGGGCGGGGCAGGCCTGCGCATCCGGTTCGGAATCGGCGCCTGCAGCCTGGGCGCGATCCTGGTGGCGGCGACCGATCGGGGCATCTGCGCGATCCTGCTGGGCGACGCGCCGGAGCCGCTCCTGCAGGATCTTCAGGACCGGTTCCCGGGCGCGGAGATCGTCGGGGGCGATCCTGTCTTCGAGGACTGGATGGCGCGGGTCATCGGTCTGGTCGAGGCGCCGGGGCGCGGCCTCGATTTGCCCCTCGACATCCGCGGCACCGCCTTTCAGCAGCGGGTCTGGGAAGCGCTGCGGCGCATCCCCGTGGGGTCGACCGCGAGTTACGCCGAGATCGCCCGCGCCATCGGGCTCCCCGCTGCGACGCGGGCCGTGGCGCAGGCCTGCGGTGCGAATGCAATCGCGGTTGCGATCCCCTGTCATCGGGTGGTGCGCTCGGACGGTGCGCTCTCCGGCTATCGCTGGGGTGTGGCGCGCAAGCGCGATCTGCTCCAGCGCGAGGCGGAGGCGCCCTAAGCAAAG